>NZ_JAGPXJ010000038.1:0-62253 GCF_018070605.1 Streptomyces sp. B15 | reverse complement strand
GCTGGTGCGTTCCCCCGTCGAGGTCGACGGCGAACGGATGCTGCTGTTCGGCACCGACCGGTCGGCCGCCGCACTCGACAGCGACCTGTCGGGCGTCGCCACCGACGCCGTCCGGGACGCGGGCCATGGCAGCGGCGACCGGGCGGGCGCCGTCTTCGCGGGCCCCGGCGTCCAGGGCGCGAGGGAAGGCGGCACCGTACGGGTCGCGTCGATGACGGGCCAGTCGCACCGGGCGCCGGTCGCCGCCACGCTCGACGGGAACGCCGCCGAGAGCGTCAACGGCGGCGCCTATCTGGTGGCGCCGCTGCCGGTCGCACAGCGCCTGGCCGGGCTCGGGGACCGCGTCGAGTCGGTGCTGGTGGTGGCCGACTCAGGTACCGGCACCGGGGCGCTGCGCGACCGGATCGCCGAGGAACTGGGCCCCGGTGTGTTCGTCGCCGACCCGTCGTTCCGGGCCGACCAGGCCGACGACGCCACCGCGATGGTCCGCAACATCACCCTGCTCGTCGCCTTCATGGCGCTCGTCGTCGCCGCCTTCCTCATCTTCAACAGCATGAACATGGCCGCGGCCGAGCGGCGCGGGGAGATCGCCTCGCTGCGTGCACTGGGCTCCCGGCGCCGCCCCGTCATGCGGGACTTCCTGCTGGAGTCGCTGCTGCTCGCCCTGGTCGGCGCCGCGGTCGGCAGCGCGCTCGGCTACGCGATGGCGGGCGCCAGCATCGACTCGCTGCCACCGGTGATCACCGATGCCGTGGACGCCGAGGTCGAGCTCGCGGTGCCCGTCGGCGCCGTACCCGCCGCCTTCGTGGCGGCCGTCGCCGCCTCGCTCGCCGCCTCCTGGCTCGCGGCCCGGCGCGCCTCGCGGGTGCCGCCCGTGGAGGCCATGCGCACCGCGGATCCGTCGGCGGACACCGGAGACGACGAACAACGGCGCAGCGGCCGGCTGTGGTCCCTCGGGCTCGGTGCGGTGCTCGTCGCGCTGGCGTTCGTCACGGCGGCGGCCTTCGACGACGAGCGGTCCTTCGGCGGCGGCTCTCTGCTGCTGCTGGGCGTGATCCTGCTCGCCTACGCGCTGATCGGCCCGATCACCCGCGCCGTCGCCCGGCTCGCCTCCCGGCTCGGGCCCAGCGGCCGGATCGCGGCGTCCGCGGTCGAACGCGCCCCGCGCCGCGCGTGGGCGACGTTCATGACGGTGCTGCTGGCCGTCGCCATCGGGGTGGCCACCACCGGGTCCTCGCAGAACACGGTGGACGCCGCGTCGAAGAACGTCTCCACGCTCGCCGACTCCGACCTGATCGTGCAGCGCGCCGCCAAGGACGTACTGCCGGTACGGCCCCTGCTGCCCCGCGACACCCAGCGGCAGCTGGCGGACACCGACGGGGTGCGGCGGGTGGTGGCCGGCCAGTTCACCTACCTCAACCAGCCGGGCAAGCGCGCCTTGCTGCTGGGCATGGACGGCCCCAGCAACGCCACCGCCTACCGCCTCGCCTCGAAGAAGGCCCGCGCGGAGCTCCTCGCCGGCCGCGGAGCCGTCGTCTCCGGTACGTACGCCAAGGAGAAGGGACTGTCCGAGGGGGACACGCTCACGCTGCCGACCCCCGAGGGCGAGCGGCACATCCGGGTCGCCGACGTGGTCGACTACGTGAGCATGGACGCCGGTCTCATCGCCCTCTCCCTCGACCGCATCACCCAGTGGTACGGGCTCTCCGGCGCCTCCTACTACGAGGTGATCCTGAAGGCCGGAGCCGACAAGGCCGCCGTGCGCGACCGCATCGAGCAGCGGACGACGGAGCAGCCCTATCCCGTACACGTCCTCGACGGCAGCGAGAGCGTGAAGGCCACCGAGTCCGCCGTCAAGCAGGTCGGCTCGCTCGCGCTGGCCCTGCAGTGGGTGATCGCGGGCGTCGCCGGGCTCGCGCTGCTCAACACGCTGATGCTGTCCGTGGTCGAACGCCGGCGCGAGCTGGGCATCCTGCGTGCCCTGGGCAGCAGCAGACGGTATGTGCGCCGCGTCATCCTCACCGAGGCCACCGCCGTCAGCGTGCTGGGCGGCATCGGGGGGCTCGTCGTCGGCACCGCGCTGCATTATCTGTCGGCCGATGTGATGGCCAAGGCGCTCGCGATGGACATTCCCTTCAATGTGGCACCGGCCGCCGTCGGGCTGGCGATCGGCGCCGTCCTCATCGCCCTCGCCGGAGCGATCCCCCCGGCCAGGCGTGCGGGCAAGCTGAACGTGGTGCAGGCCATCGGATACGAGTAGGGGCGAGTTGATGAGACGGGCACCCGGGCCGCGGCCCCACCAGATACCCGGCCTGCTGCGGCTGGCGGTCTCCGATCCACTGCGGTCGATGTACCAGACGGTCGGCCGGTACGGGGACGTGGTGCGGGTGCCGCTCGCCCCCGGCCGCGGCATCCATCTGTTCTGCCGCCCCGAGCACACCGAGCACATCCTGGTGGACCGGGAGCAGCGGTACGGCAAGGCCTTCACCTATAGGCCGCTGCGCGAGTGGATCGGGCTGGGCCTGATCACCAGCGACGGCGAACTGTGGGAGCGACAGCGGCGGCTGATCCAGCCACTGTTCTCGCACCGCCGGGTGGAGACCCTGCGTCCGCTGATGGTGGCGTCGGTGGAGCGGATGCTGGACGAATGGGACCGGCAACCGGACGGCACCGTCGTCGACGCCACCAGCGCGATGAGCGGACTGACCCTCGACATCGTCGGCGCCAGCCTCTTCGGCGCCGACCTGACGGGGGACCGGGACAGCGTCTACCACGCGGTGGAGACCCTCCAGGACGCCGTCACCAAGGTCATCAAGAATCCGCTGACCTGGATCTCGCCCCGCGCCGCCCGCCGCACCAGTCCAGGCTTCCGGCAATGGGACCGGGCCAAGGACACCATCGACCAGGTGGTGGCCCGCGTCATCGCCGACCGGGCGGAGGGACGCGGCGGGAGCGGCCGCGAACGGGTGGGGCCCGACCTGCTGGACGCGCTGCTGCAGGCCCGCTACGAGGACGGTTCGGCGATCGGGCCCCGCCAACTCCGCGACGAGATCGTCACGTTCTTCATGGCGGGGCACGAGACCAGCGCCACCTGTCTGGCCTGGACGTTCTATCTGCTCTCCACCGCACCCGAGGTGCGCGCCCGGCTGGAGGAGGAGGTCGACAAGGTCCTCGCGGGCCGTCCACCGGGGCCGGAGGACACCGATCAGCTCGTATGGACCCGCGCCGTGCTCAACGAGTCGCTGCGGCTCTTCCCACCGGTGTGGACGGTCGAGCGCGACGCGACCGCCGACGACGAGGTGGGCGGGCTGCCCGTCAGCAGAGGGGACACCGTCATCACACCGCCCTATCTGGTGCACCGGCACCCGGGCGTCTGGGAGAGCCCCGAGGCCTTCGACCCCGCCCGCTTCCTGCCGGGCCGGTCCGCCGGGCGGCCCAGGCACGCCTTCATTCCCTTCGGCGGAGGCAAGCGCGGCTGTATCGGCAACGCCTTCGCGCTGATCGAGGTCGTCGTCGCCCTCGCCATGATCACCCAGCGGTACCGGCTGGACCTGCTGCCCGGCTTCGAGCCCGTGCCCAAGGTGACCGTGACCCTGCGCCCACTGCACGAGATGGCCATGACACTGCGACGGAGGGTGCCATGACGGCCACGACCACCGGCCGGCCCCGCCGCGCTGCCGGCCCTTCGCCGCGCGAGGTGCCGCAACTGCTCGCCGCCATCGGCCGGGACCCGCTGGCCGCCGCCGTCGGCCTCTACCGCCGGTACGGCGATCTGGTACGGGTACCGCTGCTGCCCCGGCGTCCGCTGTTCCTGCTGTGCCACCCCGCCCACGCCGAACACGTCCTCGTCTCGCGCCAGGACAACTACCGCAAGGCCGCCACCTACCGTCCCCTGCGGGTCTTCCTCGGCGACGGGCTGGTCACCAGCGAAGGCGAGCTGTGGGAACGGCAGCGCCGGCTGATCCAGCCGCTCTTCTCCCACCGCAGGGTGAGCGGGTTCCTGCCGGGCATGGTGGGCACCATCCGGCGCACCCTCCAGGAGTGGGACGGCAAACCCGACGGCGCGCTCGTGCATGTCTCGGAGACGATGAGCCTGCTCACCCTCTCCATCGTCGGCGAGGCGCTGTTCGGTGCCGATCTGCGGGGCGTGGGGGCGCGCGTCTCGGCGGCGGTCACCGGTATGCAGGACTTCGCGACGACCGCGATGCGCAATCCGCTGCTGCTGCCCGCCCCCCGGCTCGGGCTGCGCACGACTCCCGGCTACCGCGCCTGGCGCGGCACGGTGGAAGCCGTCGACGAGGTGGTCGACCAGCTCGCCGCCGAACGCCGCCGCGCCGGCCCGGCCGCCGACACCGGCAGTCAGGACCTGCTGGACGCGCTGCTCCAGGCCCGCTACGAGGACGGCTCCGCGATCGGGCCCCGCCAACTCCGCGACGAGATCGTCACCTTCCTCATGGCGGGGCACGAGACCAGCGCCACCGTCCTCACCTGGACCTGCTACTTGCTGGCCGCGCACCCCTCGGCGCGGCGCCGGCTGGAGGAGGAGGTCGACACCGTACTCGCGGGACGCACACCGGAGTTCGCCGACCTGGACCGCCTGGTGTGGACGAAAGCCGTCCTCAGCGAGGCGATGCGGCTCTACCCGCCCTTCTGGACGCTGGAGCGGGACGCCTTGGACGACGACGAGATCGACGGCGTACCCGTCCCGGCGGGCAGCACCGTCGCGGTGCCGCCGTACCTCGTGCACCGGCACCCGGCGGCCTGGGAAAACCCGGAGGGCTTCGACCCCTCCCGCTTCCTGCCCGGCGCGGGCACCGGGCGGCCCCGGCACGCCTTCATCCCCTTCGGAAGCGGGCGACGGGGCTGCGTCGGCAACGTCTTCGCGCTGCTGGAGACGGTGGCCGCCGTCACCATGCTCACCCAGCGCTTTCGGCTGGACCTGGCCCCCGGCGGCGTGCCGCGACTGCAGCCGACGGTCACCCTCCGCCCACGGGGCGGCCTGCGGATGGTGTTGCGGCACCGCTGAACACCCGGTTCCCGGGCCGGCGCCGCCTGTTCGCGTGCACCGGATTATTCGCGTTCACCGACGCGTCGGAGACCGTAGTGTTGCCCGAACAGCGGTGCCCGGCGGCCGAACCGACAGCCGGAGAGCGGAGTGGTACCGATGCTGGGAGTGGCGAACCTGCCCACCTACGCGCTGGGGACTCTGCTGATCATTCTGCTCCCGGGGCCCAGCTCCCTGTACACGCTGTCGGTGGCGGCGCGGCGTGGCGTACGGGTGGGCTACCGCGCCGGGGCCGGTGTCTTCGTCGGGGAGATGGCCCTGATGCTGCTGGCCGCGGCGGGTGTTGCCTCGCTGCTGCAGGCCAATCCGGTGGCCTTCGCCGTGGTGAAGTACGCCGGAGCCGGCTATCTGGGCTGGATCGCCGTCGGAATGCTGCGCGGGGCATGGCAGACGTGGCGCACCCGCAAGGAGTCCGCCGACGCCGCGCAGTCCGAGTCGGCCGCGATCGAGCGCCCGTTCCGCCGCTCCGTGCTGATCACGCTGCTGAACCCGAAGGCGATCCTCTTCTTCATCTCCTTCTTCGTGCAGTTCGTGGACCCTGCCTATCCGTACCCGGCGCTGTCCTTCGCCCTGCTGGCGGCGGTCTACCAGTCGCTCAGCATCTGCTACATCACGGTGCTGATCCTCGGAGCAAGCTACCTGTCCGCGCAGTTCAGCCGCCGCAAGCGGCTGTCGGCGGGACTGACCACCGGTGCGAGCGCCCTGTTCCTCGGCTTCGCGGCGAAGCTCGCCACGGCCGGAGGCTGACCCGCCACGGCCGGGGGTCGGGCAGTCGCGCACTACCGCGCCGGTCGTCCCGCCCGGCGCGGCGCTCCTACAGCGGCCAGGGCCGGTCCAGGACGTGGGGGAGGCCCAGCCGGTAGCGCACGTCATCCGCCTTGCGCAGCAGCCGCAGCTCCGGGGGGACGTACAGCTCGTGCACCGTACAGGGGTCCGCGTCCGAACCGGCGGCCTCCAGGAGGGCGTTGACCGCCGACTTGGCCGTCTCGTTGGCGCCCTCCATCGTCGCGCAGCTCAGATTGTCGCGGACGTAGTCGGAGGCCAGGAACAGGTTGGGGACGGCGGTGCGGTGGCTGGGGCGGTTGTCCCAGGAACCGGTCTCGGAGACGATGAGCGGTTCGTCGTTGGCAGCCGTCGAGCCCCCGTCCGGGTAGCTGATCGCCGGGTCGAGGTGCCAGCTCTTGACGGACCTGTCGGGCAGCACCGTGCGTCCGGTGTCCTCCAGCGCGGCCCGCATCTGGGCCAGGGTCTCCTCGGCGATCTGCGCCGGGGTGCATTCGCGCGCCGGCTTCTTGTACACGATGCCCGGTGCGTCCCACTGCGCGATGTTCACGGAGAACGACTCGGCGACGCCGCCGTCGCCGTACTCGGCCGGCAGGTCGCGGTCCCAGTACTGGGCCTGGCTGAGGGAGACCAGCGCCCAGGGCGAGTCGAGGTAGTCGACGAAGCCGTTGAGGACGGGGGTGGGCCGGTCCAGATAGAACTGGATGCCGTTCATCCACTCGGTGCGGAGGTTGTCCATCCGGGCCAGCGCCGGATCGGCCTTGCGGAGCGCGGGGCTCCACAACTTCCGGGCGCGCTCGGCCGGAACCGCGCACACGTACCAGTCGGCCTCCACCCGCTGCCGCTCGTCACCCGGCCCGCGCACCTGTGCGCCGGAGAGCCGCCCGTCGGACCCGAGGGTGAGCTCCTCCACCGTCCAGCCGACCTTGAAGCGGACACCGCGGCGGCGCAGATACGTCACCCAGGGCTGGATCCACGACTCGCTGGTCGGCGCGTCCAGCACCCTGCCCAGCGTGCCGGTGCTGCCGCGCCCGGCGAGCGCGTAGAAGTACAGCTCGGTGAGGATGCCGGTGGCCCGGGTCGAGGCGATGTCGGGGCGGGAGGCGACCAGATGCGTGGTGAGCCCGTCGGCGAACAGCTTGCGGAACTCCTCGCTCATCTCCTGCGTACGCAGGAAGTCCCGCCACGGCGTCTTCTCCCACTGCCCGAACCGCCGCTTCTCACCGCTGGTGGCGAAGATGGCGATCTGCCGCGCGAAGAACGCCGTCTCGTCCGGCGGTATGGCACCCAACTGCTGGACCAGCGCGACGACCAGCCGCTGGATCTCCTCCAGCGACGGCAGGTCGTCCGGGTTGGATTCGAGCTGCAGGTCCTCGCGGCCGCCCGAGCGCGAGTAGAGCACTCCCGCCTGGGCCACCAGATGGTCGTGGACGCTCTCGTCGTCGCTGCCCGCCGCCGGGATGCGGGCCATCGTCTCGGGCAGGTGGTGGTAGAAGCCGGGCACGTAGCGGAACCCGTGCTCACCCGGCAGATCGCGCCGCCCGTCGGTACCGGTGCCCTTCACCGGGATCGAACGCGACTTGCCGCCCAGTTCCTTGCGCTCCCAGACGGTGACCTCGAAGCCCCGCTCGACCAGCTCCTGTGCCGCGGTGAGGCCCGCGACCCCGCCACCGAACACGGCCACCCGGCGCTGCCCGGCCGCCGCGGCCGGTGTGGACAGTCCGCCGAAGCCGAGCACCGTCGCCCCGGCGCCCAGCGAGCCGGCGACGAACGTACGGCGATCGGTGCCGCGGCGCTGTCCCGGGCCGGCGGACGAGGGTCTGCCTTCCACCGCTTTCTCCACCCGTTTTCTCCTCGCTCCACAGTCCGGTGTTCCGGTCGTCGTCGCACGCCGTGCTCTCGGATATGGCGGGAAACAGACGCTACCGGTCATCTGGTAGGCGTCAAGGGGGAGTTCTACGCTGAGCGGTCATCTGTCAATTCCTCGCCCCGGGGCGAACAGGAGGAGAATCGGCGTGCCTTCCAGCAAATGGAGCAGGACTCTTCGCGCGGCGGCCAGTCAGCCCGATCCGGCCGCCCACGCGCTTCTGCTGCGGGATTCCCAGCAGGTGACGCGGACGCATTTCCTCGCGGCCGCCGTCCACCTCGGACTGCTGGAGGCCCTGAAGACCCCGGCCCCGGTCGCCGAACTGGCCGAGCGGCTCGGCATCACCCGGACCGAGCAATTCCGCATTTTCCTCGAACTCGGGGTCTCGGTCGGGGAGCTGTCCGTCTCCTCACGGGTCTCCGGGACCGCCGCCGCCCCCGGGACGTACGCGCTCAAGGGCAGGCGGGCCCGCGCGCTCGTCGGCCGCAACGGCGGCGTCCTGCGGGCCCTCCTGGAGGAGCAGACCGCCTACCACGCCACCGTCTACCACGAGCTGCCCGAAGCGCTGCGCGGCGGCGAACTCGGCGACCATCTGCCGCGGTACGCCGGAGTGATCGCCGAGTCCTCCCGTATCGCCGAAGGGGTGATCTCCGGGTATGTGCGCGAGGCCATGAGCGAGGCCGAGGGCGGCCATGTGCTCGATGTCGGCTGCGGTTCCGGCGTCTATCTGCGCGCGGCGTCAGCCAGGCCGGGGAGCACCGGCAGCGGGCTCGACCTGCAGCCCGCCGCCGTCGAGTTGGCCCAGCGCAACCTGCGCCGCTGGTCCCTGGAGGACCGCTTCGGCGTCCGCCAGGGCGACGTTCGCGAAGCCGAGCTGGACGGCCCCTACGATGTGATTCTGCTGCTCAACAACATCTACTACTTCGCACCCGAGGAACGCCCCGACCTCTTCCGCACCCTGCGCGGAGCCCTGCGCGAGGGCGGCCGGCTGGTGCTCGTCTCGATGTTCCACGACAGCAACCCGACCGCCCTCAATCTGGATCTGATCCTGGCCTGCACCCAGGGGTGCTACGCGCTGACCACCCCGGCCCGGCTGGAGCCCGAGCTGCGGGAGGCGGGCTTCCAGCGCATCCGCACCGACCAGTTGGTCTCGGGCCAGAGCCTCTACGCCATCCAGGCGGGCTGATGCCCAACAACGGTCCTGGCCCCGGCAGTTGGCGACGCTCGGCAACCGCTGTCCCCCGAGCGGTGGGAAGCCTCGGAAGCGCTGCGAAGTCCCGCGCGTGTCTTGCGCACCGCACACGCTGATGCGAATGTGGGGGCGTGGTGAGCGACGTGGCACGTCCCGCTGTGGAGAAACCCGATATCACCATCGTCGGCGGTGGTCTCGCGGGCTTGTCCACGGGCATTGCACTGGCCGAATCCGGAATCGACACGGCCATCGTCGAATCGAGAAGGAAAGCCAAGGCGGACATCTTCGGATTTCTGCTCTGGCCGCCGGGAACTCGGAGCCTGAGGTGGTTGGGCGCGCTGCCCGAAGCGCTGCGGCAGGGCGCCGAACTGGAATCCCTCACCTGGTTCGTGGTCGGCCGGGAACGCACCCGGTTGCGGGTGGATCTGTCGGAGCTGGGCGCGGGCACATTCCTCGGAATTCTGCCCTCCCGGCTGGAATCCGTACTGCGGGACACGGCTTTGCGTGCCGGGGTGCGGATACTGGACTCGGTCGACGAGTGGACCCTCAGCCGCGAGCGTGCCACCTGGACGATGCGGCTGCGGCGCCCCGAGGGCCCGCTGACCCTGCGCACCCCGCTGCTGATCGGCGCCGACGGCTCCGGCTCCCGCCTCCGCGGCGAACTGGGACTCAGCTCCTCCCGGCGGCAGCCGCGCGGCCAGGTCATCGTCACCGGCGTCGGCGGTCCGCTGCCGGCCCGGGAGTCCCGGCAGGCCCTCTCCGCGTCCGGCTCGGGGGGCTGCGTCAGCCTCGGTGACAAGGACAGCTGGCTCTACACCGTCGCCCAGGAGTCCGAAGCCGGCGACCCGGACCACGCCCTGCGGCAGTACGCCGCGGTCGATCCGGCCAACGCCCCCGCCTACGACCAGCTGCAGCGCGCTGTGGTGGTCCGCCCGTGGACCATCACCGTGCCGCGCTGGGCCACCGACGGCGCCGTACTGATGGGCGACGCGGCACACGGCATGCTGCCGCACCTGGGACTGGGCGGCTCCCTGACCCTGGAGGACGTGCCGCTGCTGCGCGAGGTGGCCGAGGAAGCCGTCCGCAGCGGTGACTTCTGCGCCGCGCGGCTGTCCGCCTTCCAGCAGCGCCGGCAGCCCCGCACCGCATACGCCCAGCGCATCTCCGACCAGTGGGCCCGCGTCCTGTGCGGCAGCGCCCCCGGCGCACGCACGGCACGCGATCTGGCCATGCGGCGGATGGCCCGCAACATGGAGCTGGCCGAGACCTTCTACCGCGAACTGGCCTCCCCGTCCGTGCCGTCCCTCGGCACCCGGATGCGGATGATGATGCTGTAGCCGCGGCGCCCGGGTCTTCTCCGGCCCGGACCTCGGCCTCCGGCCCCGGTGCGCGACCGGCGGCCCCGGCCCACCCCCGAACTCCGTCGAGACGGGATCACATATGACCGCACGTGACAAGCGAGGCACGGCCGCCGTCGTCGGCGGCAGAGGGTTCATCGGCGGCGCCTGTGTCGAGGCGCTGCGCGACGCGGGCTGGGACGTCGTCGTGGTGACGCACAACGCCCGGCTGGCGGCCCGGCACGACGGCTACCGCTGGGGCGACATGCTCGATCCCACGACCCTGGGGCCGGCTGTCGAGGGTGCCGATGTCGTGGTGCAGAGCGCCAACTTCCCCAACTACCCCTTCGAGAAGCCGCAGCACCGGCACAGCTATCTGGAGTACGACGGTCTGGGTACCGAGCGGCTGGTACGGGCGGCCCGCGCCGCCGGAGTGCGCCGCTATGTGTATGTGGCGGGCGTCGGCGTCACCGAGAATCCGACGAAACCGTACTTCCGCGCCATCCGGCGCGGGGAACTGGCCGTCGCAGACTCCGGTATGGAGCATGTGGTCGTGCGCCCGGCGTTCGTCTACGGGCCCCGCGACAACGGCATCAACCGCATCATCCGCGCCTGCCGGTACCTGCCCGTCCTGCCGCTGCCGCAAGGCGGCCGCCAGAACCACCAGCCGGTGCACGTCGACGACGTCGGCCGACTGGTCGCCCAGGCCGCGGCGGCCGACGCACCCGAGGGCACGTTAGAGATCGGCGGGCCCGAGCGTATGACGATGCGGGCCATGCTCAGCACCGCGTTGCGGCTGGTCGGCCGCGGCCGGCCGATCGTGGACGTCGCCGACCGGGTGACCCGCCCCGGTGCGCGGCTGATGGCCCGCCTCCCCGGCCCGCTGATCACCCCCGACGCGCTCGACTTCATGCTGGAGGATTTCGTCGCCGACCTGGAGCCGCTGACCAAGCACTACGACCTGCGACTGACACCGTTCCTCGACGGACTGCGCAGCTACCTGGTCCGCTAGGCAGCCCCCTGCTGCCGGTCGGGGCAGGGGCAGCAGCCGGCACCCGGTGCGCCTTGGAACGACGACCGGGCCGCGCCCAAAAACGCGTTGCGCCCGGCAGCCCGGGTGGCCAGGATGTCCGGCGACCCCAGCAGCTGTCCGCGGGAGAGTGAGATCCGGCGATTCCTCGGAACCACCCAGTGCCCCTGCCGGCCGACGGACTTCGAGGACTCCCGCACCCATGTCAGCACCCCGCGCGGGGCACCCCGTCGGTGCCCGCGTTCCGCACACCAGCGCCCACACCCCCGCCACCATCCGCAACATCGGCATCCTCGCGCATGTCGACGCGGGCAGGACGAGCCTCACCGAGCGACTGCTCTACGACACCGGCGCCATCAGCACGCTCGGCAGCGTGGATGCCGGCAGCACCCGCACCGACACCGGAGCGATCGAACGGCAGCGGGGCATCACCGTGCGTTCGGCGGTCGCCTCCTTCGGCGTCGGCGGCGCCCGTGTCAATCTCATCGACACCCCGGGCCACTCCGACTTCATCGCCGAGGTCGAGCGTGCCCTCGGAGTGCCGGCCCGCACGGCTGGGCCGTCACCGACTGCGTCGTCACGCTCGTGCGCTCCGGTTTCGCCGGGCCGGTCAGCACGGCGGCCGACTTCCGCGGTCTGACCCGGTTGGTGCCGGCCCGCGCACTGGAACGCGCCGGTACCCGTGTGTACGAGCCGTACCACTCCTTCGAACTGGAGGTGCCGGACGACACCCTTCCCGGTGTGACGGCGGCGCTGGCCCCGCTGGGCGCGACGTTCACCGAGACGGTGCCGGGCCGTGCCGTCTGCGCCCTGAGGGGGACGATCCCGGCCCGCCATGTCTCGCGCGCGGAGCGGACCCTCCCGGGCCTCACCCGCGGCGAGGCGGCCTGGTGGTCACGTGCGGCGGGCGAACAGCCACTGTCCTGACCACCGTGCACACGGCCAGGTCAGCGGTCCTTTGCCGGACTGGCAAAAGTCCTGGCGTACGAGGCTGCTGGGCCACATGATCGTCAACGAGCCGGTCGGCCAGAGGCCCGGTTGCGCGCAAGGCCCGCAGTTCAGCACCTTCGGAGGGCAGATGTCTCAGCAGACGATGGACGTGACACACCGGCTGGTGTCCTC
Source organism: Streptomyces sp. B15 (assembly GCF_018070605.1). Taxonomy (NCBI): domain Bacteria; kingdom Bacillati; phylum Actinomycetota; class Actinomycetes; order Kitasatosporales; family Streptomycetaceae; genus Streptomyces; species Streptomyces sp. B15. Next base: position 49,857 of record NZ_JAGPXJ010000038.1, on the reverse strand, counting down.
ACCGGCAGGCCGGACCCATCTGGTCGAGCAGGGCACCGGCCCGCTGGTGCTGCTGGTGCACGGCTTCCCCGAATCCTGGTACTCCTGGCGCCACCAACTGCCGGTGCTGGCCGCCGCCGGATATCGCGCCGTGGCGATCGACGTACGCGGCTACGGCCGCTCCTCCAAGCCTGCCGAGACCGCCGCGTACCGGATGCTCGATCTGGTGGAGGACAACGTCGCCGTGGTGCACGCCCTCGGTGAGCGCTCCGCGGTGATCGTCGGACACGACTGGGGCTCGCCCATCGCCGCGAACTCCGCCCTGCTCAGGCCGGATGTCTTCCGCGCGGTGGGGATGCTGAGCGTTCCCTACAGCCCGCGCGGCGGCCCCCGGCCCACCGAGGTCTTCGACCAGGTGGGCGGCGACGACGAGTTCTACGTCTCCTACTTCCAGCAGCCCGGCCGCGCCGAGGCCGAGATCGAACCCGATGTGCGCGGCTGGCTCGCCGGTGTCTACGCGGCGCTGTCCGCCGACACCATGCCGACCGGCGAAGAGCCCGACCCGCATTTCGTCGCCCCCGGTGGGCTGATGCGTGACCGCTTCCCGACCGACAAGCTGCCCGCCTGGCTGGGCGAGGGCGACCTCGACTTCTACGCAGGTGAGTTCGAGCGCACCGGCTGGAGCGGGGCGCTCAACCGGTACCGCAACATGGACCGGGACTGGGAGGACCTCGCCGACTTCGACGGCGCCCCCCTCACCCAGCCGTCGCTGTTCGCCGGCGGCGGGCTGGACGCCTCCACCATGTGGCTGCGCGACGCCATCGACGCCTATCCCACCACGCTCCCGGGCCTGCACTCCTCCCACATCCTGGAAGGCTGCGGCCACTGGATCCAGCAGGAGCGCCCCGAAGAGATCAACGGGCTGCTGACCGACTGGCTCGCGACGCTGCCCGCCCCGCCCGCCTGAACCGCCCGTCCGGACGCGGCCGCCTGAACCCGGCCGCCTGAGGCCGACCGCCTGAACCCGACCGCCCCCGCAGGAGCGCACGCTTCCTGCGGGGGCGTTGTCGGCAGGGCCGCCCGGCCGTGTGCCGGTGTCCGTTACCCCTGGTGGAGGAGGGGAACCCGGGCCTCGACCGCCAGGGCGCCGGCGTCGGGTGCGGACGGGTGCCGGGGAGCGTCGAGGAAGGGAGTGACCAGGTGGCCGAGGTACGGGACATCATGACGGGAGGCGCCGAGCGCGGCGGCCCGAACGGCGGCGATCTGCCCGACCCGCCGACAGGGGACCGGGGGGAGGCTCAGCCGACCACCTGAGATGTCGACGTCACTGCCCGACCGGCCGGAGGCGGGAACGGGGGTGGCGGCTACTCGCGTGCGGTACCGCCCTGTGACAGGAGTCGATCATGGACCCCACGGCTGCCATGCCCGTCTTCACCACTCTGGACGCGGTCACCGACCTGGTGGCCGGGCGCCGCAGCTTGTATGTGCGCTGGTCGCGCGGTCCTTCGGTCGATCTGCAGCGGGCTTCGAGCATGGACGACCTGACGGGCGTCCGGATGCCGGGGCTGTCGGCCAGCCCGCTCGATGTGGAGGGGTGGTGGGGAGACCGCCCCACGCGCGTATGGGTGGCCCGCCGCCTGTACGACTACTCCCATCTGCCGCGCGTCAAGGACTCGCGCACCCGTCCCTGGGTGCTCAGGGGGCAGGAGATGGGCCGCGGCCCCGACAACGAGCCGCTGGTCCGGGCTGTCAGGCCGCTGGGCTGGATCCATCACCGCGTCATCGCCGAGGCGGATGCCGTCATCACGCGCCAGCCAGGCCGCTGGGGCCCCATACGCCGGGACGGCAGCGCCCTGTGACCGCGCCGCCCCTCCGGGGCGGGTCGCCCGGGAGCGGCGGTATGCCGATCTCCATACGATGGCGTACAGGGCGAGGTCGCCTCCGGCAGCCGACCGCCCCACGGGTGGCCGGGACGGGGCCGCTCCTGCTCGGGGCAGGCGGGCGGACGTGCGGCAGAACCTGCGGCCTCGGCGGTGCGGGCAAGCGCGCAGCGGCACGATCGAGGGGCAGGATGTTCGGGTGCGTGAGGTGTGGGTGTGGCGACGGATCTACCGGTGGGTGCCCGTAGGCGTGCTCGTGCTCGCTGTCGGGCTGGATCTGCTGGCGCGGCAGTGGGTCTCCACCGCGCCCCTGCTGGCCGTGGCGCCGGTGGTGGCCGCACCGGTGCTGGAGCCGCTGACGATCATCGCCGTGGGCGTCGCGGCCATGGCGGCACACGCCGGGCTGGCCTACTCGGAGGGCACATTCGGGCCGCAGAGCGGTATCGGCACCCAGCTCACCCTGGTGGCGATCACGGCGCTGGCGGTCGGGCTGAACCGGACCCTGCGCTCGCACCATGCCACCGCCGACAAGGCCCGGCACGCCGCCCAGGTGGCTCAGCAGGCGGTGCTGCCCACCCCGCCGGAGCGTACCGGTGGCCTGGAGGTGGCCGCGCGCTACGTCCCGGCCGACGAGACGGCCCTGATCGGCGGTGATCTGTACGTGGTGCAGGAGACGCCGTACGGGGTGCGTGCCATGATCGGCGACGTCCGTGGCAAGGGACTGTCCGCCATCGCGGTCGTCAGCGCCGACATCGGTGCCTTCCGCTACGCCGCCGACCACTGCGTCGACCTGCCCACCGTGGTGGAGACGCTGGAGGAGACGCTCGTACGGGAAGGGCAGCGGCAGGGCGGACTCGAAGAGACCGAGGGCTTCACCACGGCGCTGCTCGTCGAGTTCACCCGGGATCTGGAGGAGATCCGGCTGGTCAACCGTGGCCATCCGGCACCGCTGCTGCTGGACCCGGCGGGACACGCCCGCCTGCTGGAGCCCGGTCAGGAGGCGCCGCCGCTGGGGATCACCACCCTCGGCTCGTGGGTCTCTCCGGTGGAGACCTATGAACTGCCGCCGGGCGGTACGCTGCTGTGCTTCACCGACGGCGTGACCGAGGCACGGGATCGCAGCGGCACCTTCTACGACCCTGCCGACCGGATCTCGCGGATGCTGGACGCCTACCGGCGCAACACCGGATACCCGGCGGATCCGCGGACCGTCCTCGACTTCCTGGTCACCGATGTGCACCGGCACAGCGCCGGCCCCGCCCAGGACGACCAGGCGCTTCTCGCCCTCACCCGCCCGGTCCGCCGCACGGATCTGCTGGTCCCGGCGCCGCCGCCGTCACCCTGAGGGTCCCCGAGGTGACCGTGCCGGGGCGCCCGTCACGGTTCGGCCAGGGCGCGCCGGGGTCCGTCCGGCTGTGCGACTGCTTCGCCGGGGGCGTCCGTGAGGCCGAGGCTGAGGTGTTCCACGTGGTAGAGGGCCTGGTCGAGGAGGGCCGCGACGTGGTTGTCGTGCAGCGTGTAGACCACCGAGCGGCCCTGCCGGGTTCCGGTGACCAGGCCGAGGTTGCGCAGCAGCCGCAGCTGGTGGGAGCAGGCGGACTGCTCCATGCCGACGGAGGCCGCCAGTTCGGTCGCCGCGCACGGCCCCTCGCGCAGGCGCGCCAGGATCAGTAGCCGGGACGGGGTGGACAGGGCCTGGAGCGTGGTGGCGACCTGCGGCGCGTTCTCCGGGGTGAGACGGGTGCGCGGCGCCGCGCCGGGTTCGGGGGTGTTCGCTCCATGGCCCATGGGTGCCATCCTACGGAGCCGGATACATGAATGGCTGTTCAATCGTTCCTGTACGGTGAGGAGGTCGCTTCCCCCTTCAGCGAAGGACCCCGTCTCGTCATGGTCTCCACGCTCACCGAACCCGCCGCGAAGCCGCTGACCCGCCCGGCCGCCCCGCGTCGGCGTACCCGGGTCCTGGCACTGCCCGAGGTGCGCTGGGCGCTCGCCGCACTCGCGCTCTTCCTGCTCGCCCTGCCGCTCGACCTGCTGGGCGCTCCTGCCTGGACATGGGCACCGCTGTTCGCCGCCACCTACGTCACGGGAGGCTGGGAGCCGGGCTGGGAAGGGCTGAAGGCGCTCAAGGACAAAACGCTGGACGTGGACCTGCTGATGGTGGTCGCCGCCCTCGGCGCCGCGGCGATCGGGCAGGTGCTGGACGGCGCGCTGCTGATCGTCATCTTCGCCACCTCGGGCGCGCTGGAGGCCCTGGCCACCGCACGGACCGCGGACTCGGTCCGCGGTCTGCTCGACCTCGCTCCCGCGACCGCGACCCGGCTCCTGCCCGACGGCGGCGAGGAGAGCGTGGCCGCGCAGTGCCTCACGGTGGGCGACACCATCCTGGTACGCCCCGGCGAGCGGATCGGTGCCGACGGCCGGGTCCTCGACGGGCAGAGCGAGGTGGATCAGTCGACCATCACCGGCGAACCGCTGCCGGCCGCTAAGCAGAACGGTGACGAGGTGTTCGCCGGCACCGTCAACGGCACCGGTTCACTGCGCGTGCGGGTGGAGCGCGATCCGGCCGACTCGGTACTCGCCCGGATCGTGGCGATGGTCGAGGAAGCCTCCGAGACCAAGGCCCCCACCCAGCTGTTCGTCGAGAAGGTCGAGCAGCGGTACTCCCTCGTGATGGTCGCCGCCACCCTGGCGCTGTTCGCCGTGCCCCTCGCCTTCGGCGCCGCACTGCAGCCCACGCTGCTCCGGGCGATGACGTTCATGATCGTCGCCTCGCCCTGCGCGGTCGTACTGGCCACCATGCCGCCGCTGCTGTCCGCGATCGCCAACGCCGGACGGCACGGCGTGCTGGTGAAGTCCGCGGTCGTCATGGAACGCCTCGGGCAGACCGACGCCGTGGCCCTGGACAAGACCGGCACCCTCACCGAAGGCGCTCCCCATCTGGCGGACGTGTGCCCGCTGCCCGGTTCGGGGCTCACCGAGGACACCCTGCTGAGCTGGGCGGCCGCGGCCGAGCGGGACAGCGAACACCCGCTGGCCCGCGCGGTCGTGGACGCCGCCCGGAGCCGCGGCCTCCCGCTTCCGGACGCCGACGGCTTCTCCTCCACCCCCGGCCTCGGCGTCACCGCCACCGTCGAGGGCCGTCGCGTCCGGGTCGGGGCACCCGGCCGCCTCCTGGACCCGGCTGCCGGCCCGCCGGCCGCCCCCGCCGTGCCCGAGGGCGCACGCCGGCCCGGCGACGCCGCCTGGGAGACGGCGCGGCAGTTGGAGGGAGCCGGGCGCACCGCCGTGGCGGTCCTGGTGGACGGCCGCCCGGTCGGTGTGCTGGGCATCGCCGACCGGCTGCGGCCCGACGCCGCCCAGGCGGTCGCCGCGTTGACCTCGCTCACCGGTGCCCGGCCCGTCCTGGTCACGGGCGACAACGAGCGGGCCGCCGGGCTGCTGGCGGCGCGCACCGGCATCACCGATGTCCGTGCCGCGCTGCTGCCGCAGGACAAGGTCGGCGCCGTCCGGGAGTTGGAGGCGGCGGGGCGCAAGGTGCTGGTCGTCGGCGACGGAGTCAACGACGCGCCCGCACTGGCCGCCGCGCACACCGGCATCGCCATGGGCAGGGCGGGCTCGGATCTCGCGCTGGAGACCGCCGACGCCGTGGTGGTCCGCGACGAACTCGCCGCCATCCCCACCGTGGTCAACCTCTCCCGTACCGCACGCCGGCTGGTCGTGCAGAACCTGGTCATCGCGGGTGCCTTCATCGCCGTCCTGGCCGGCTGGGACCTGATCGGCACCCTTCCGCTGCCGCTCGGCGTCGCCGGACACGAGGGGTCCACCGTGCTCGTCGGCCTCAACGGGCTGCGCCTGCTGCGGGACGCGGCCTGGCACCGCGCCCATGTCGGGCCCGGCCGGCGGTGACTAGAGGAACCTGGCCGCCTTCGCGGCCAGTTGCCGCTCCAGGTAGTCCGCCGCGTCCTCCGGCCGCATCCGGGCGAGGGCGACCAGGCCCGTGATGACGACATCGGCCACCTCGGCGTGCACGTCCTGCCAGCCGTGGCTGTACCCCTTTCGGGGATTGGTGCCCTGCGCGCCGATGACGGCCTGCGCCGCCTCGCCTGTCTCCTCGGCGAGCTTGAGCACCTGCAGCGCCCACTGCTGTTCCGGTGCCACGCCGCGCGCGTCGCCGTGTGCGTCGAAGGTGCGGGCGAGTGCGGTGACGGTCGGCCAGACGCCGCGCCGCACGCGCCCCTCCTCGCCGGTGACCCCCGCACCGGTGTCGGCCGCGGCGTCGGCACCGGCCGAGGCGGGCGGCGCCGGGCGGCTGTCCTCCTCCGGGTCGAAGCCGGGCGGCGTACCGCGCAGCACCAGCATCGCGAGACCCTCCGCGTCGAACTGCTCCGCGCGCTCCCAGCCCTCGGTCAGCAGGCCGATCTCCGTTTCGTCCAGGGCGATGCCCCGCCGGCTGTCGGGCACCTGATCGGCCAAGGGCGTGATCACCACCAACCTGCCGCCGGGACGCAGCCGTTCACCGAGCCCGTGCAGCAGGCGGGCCCGGTCGCGCAGAAAGGGGCAGACGAGCCGGAGGGTGACGAGGTCGTAGCCGTCGTCGTCCAACTCGGCCAGGTCCGCCCGCTCGACATCCAGGCGCAGCCACCGCACGTCCCCGTTGTCGGCGTACCGCGCCCGTGCGCGGGTGAGGGCGTTTTCGGCGCAGTCGACGGCGTCCACCCGATAGCCGAGTCGGGTGAGGTGGTCGGCCAACTCCCCGGTGCCGCAGCCGACGTCGAGCGCGGTGCCGCCTTCCGGGGCGGGAGCGTGCTCGGCGAGCAGCGTACGCTCGGCGTCACCGAGTGGCCGGAAGCGGCGGCCGTCCGCGTAGTGCCGGTCCCACTCCTGCGCTGTGGTGTACGACGTGATGTGTCCCAACGGGCTGCTCCTCACCTGTGCCGCGGTGTCCTTCCTGTGGTGGCAGCCGCGGGCCTGCCCCTCTCACCTCCTGCCACCCCGCGTCGGCGCGGAACCCCGCGGGGGTCTCCCGTTCATGGCCGCGGTTTGCGCACGACACCGGCCAGGACCGCCGTCACGGACTTGCGGACGGCTTCGGTCCCGGGCGGTGCGCTCTTCCGGTCGGCGAACAGCAGGTGCCCTGCCCCGACGAGAGTGGGAGCGAGCCCGTCGATGTCGGCGTCCGCCGCGACGCGGCCCAGTTCGCGTTCGGCGGTGAGGTAGGAGGCGACCATCGCTGTGGCCTCCGCCAGCAGCGGGATGCCCGTCGGCCTGCTGCGGCGCAGTCGTGCGCGCAGGCCGTCCCGGGAGACGAGCAGGCCGACGAGGGCGACGGCGACCGAGCCGAACAGCTCCGACAGCGCGTCGGTGAGGTTGTCGGCGACGGTGCCGGTCCCGGCGCGGTCGCGCAGGGCCGCCGCCTGGCCGTCGAGCCGGGCGATGCGGTCCTCCACGAGTTCGGCGAGGAAGGCGTCGAAGTCGGCGAAGTGCCGGTGCAGGACGCCCTTGGCGCAGCCTGCCTCGGTGGTCACCGCCCGGCTGGTCAGCGCGTTGGGCCCGTCCCGCACCAGGACGCGTTCGGCGGCGTCGAACAACTGCTCGCGGACGTCGCGGATGGCCACCCCTGTCGGCACTGTCGCTCCTTGTCTCCCGTCGGTTCCGTCTCTCGGGTTTCTCTTCGGTGTTCCGCCACAGGCCGGCCACGGGACCGCACCTCTGCTTCCCGGCAGGGTATGCCTCCTTGGCGAGTGGGCATGTGCCCACTACAGTGGGCACATGCCCACTGTATCTCCGGAAGGGCCGCAGCCCTCTGTGTCCGAATCTCACCTGGCCCGTCACATAGCCGAGTCCTTCGGCGTGGATGCCGAACGCTACGACCGGGCCCGCCCCCGCTACCCCCGAGCCCTGGTGGAGCGGATCGTCGCCGACCGCCCCGGGCCCGACGTGCTCGACGTCGGCTGCGGTACCGGCATCGCCGCCCGCCAGTTCCGAGCCGCCGGCTGCCGGGTGACCGGCCTCGAACCCGACGTACGGATGGCCGAGTGGGCGCGACAGCGCGGACTCGATGTCGAGGTGGCGACCTTCGAGGCCTGGGACCCCGCCGGGCGGACCTTCGACGCCGTGGTGGCCGGACAGGCCTGGCACTGGGTGGACCCGGTCACGGGAGCCACGAAGGCGGCGGAGACACTGCGTCCCGGTGGCCGGCTGGCGCTCTTCTGGAACGTCGAGCAGCCGCCGCCCGAGGTGGCCGAAGCCTTTCTCGAGGTCTACCGCCGCGTGGTGCCCGACGCGTTGCCCTCCCGGCGGCAGCCGAGCGACGCCGCTCCGTACGCGGCGCTGTGCGACAAGGCGGCCGACGCGCTGCGGGAGGCGGGGGCCTTCGGCGAGCCGGAACAGTGGCGGTTCGACTGGGAGCGGTCCTACACCCGGGACGAGTGGCTGGACCTGCTGCCCACCATGGGCGGCTTCACCCGGCTTCCACCGGCCGAGCTGACGGAGTTGCTCGCGGGCGTCGGATCGGTGGTCGACTCGCTGGGCGGCGCGTTCACGATGCCCTACGCCACGGTCGCCGTGACGGCCCGGCGCGGCGACATCGTCTGACGCACCGACAGCGCCGTGGGCCGCCCACCGCCACGGAGTCCGGAGCCGGTGCTGCCGCACCTCTTGACGCCCCGTGACGCCGACCACATATTTACCTCTCAGTGCAACTGGCCAGTAACTGCCGGCAGTGGTCCCGCCTTTCCCCACTCACGAGAGGTACCGCCATGCGCGTACGCATGTCCAGCTGCCGTGCCAGAACCGCCGTGGCCCTGGCCACCGCCACAGCCGCCGTGACCGCCGGCGCCGGGCTCGGCGCGAGCCCGGCGCTGGCGGAAGACACCACCGTCCATCGCTATGTCGCTCTGGGCGACTCCTACGCGGCGGGGTCCGGGGTGCCGAACACGGTCGACGACACCTGCTCCCGGTCCGACCGGAACTACCCCTCACTGGTCGACGCCGCGCTCACCCCCGGCGCACACAAGGACGTCACCTGCGGGGGCGCCACCACCGAAGACCTGTACTCGGCCCAGTCGCCCTCCGTCGCCCCGCAGTTGGACGCACTGAGCGCCGACACCGACCTGGTCACCCTCACCATCGGCGGCAACGACATCGGCTTCGGCGACATCATCGTGCGCTGCGTCACCCTGGGGCTGGTCAACCCGCTCGGCTCGCCGTGCAAGAGGAGCTACACCTGGACCGGCCAGGACCAGCTCGCCGCCACCATCGACAAGACCGCCCCCAAGATCTCCGGCGCACTCGACGCCATCCGCGCACGCGCACCGCACGCCGAGATCCTGATCACCGGCTATCCCGCGATACTGCCCGACGACGGCAGCAACTGCCCCTTCGTCGTGCCCATCGCCAAGGGCGACGCGCCATGGCTGCGCGACACCCACAGGCGTCTGAACACCATGATCGCCAAGCAGGCGGCGGAGCACGGAGCCGTATACGTCGACACCTACGCCAAGTCCATCGGCCACGACGTGTGCAAGCCCGCCGGTACCCGCTGGACGGAGCCGCTCATCACCGACGCGGCGGCGCCCTTCCACCCCAACGCCGCCGGGGAGAAGGCCATGGCCGACGCCGTACTCGCCGCCGCCCGCTGATCCGGAGGCCCGCACCGGCAGGCACCACCTCCCGCTTCGGCGGGCACCGCACGGCGGCACCGCACGGCCTCGGGCCGGCCGGTGCCGCCGTGCGGCTGCGTGCTCGGTCAGGAGCCGGTCCGCTCGCCGTACGCTGATCCGCCGATTCCGGGAGCAGACCGGGACCACACCGCTGCAGTGGCTGCATCGCGCCCGTATCCGCCAGGCCCAGCACCTTCTGGAGAGCACCCGGCACCCGGTCGAACGCATCGGCGCCCAGGTCGGGTTCGGCTCGCCCACCGCCTTCCGCGACCGCTTCAAGCGCACCACCGGTGTCAGCCCGTACGCCTACCGTCGCAATTTCGCCTCACCGCCCGGCCGCTGACCCCTGTCGGGCTCCCGCGGCGGATCAGTCGGTGGCCAGCCCGTCGATCAGCCGGTTGAGGAACCGGGTGAACATGGCTTCCGGCTCCAGCGGGCGCCCCGGTGCGGCAAGGACCTCGGCGAGTTCCGGGTGGCGGCCGTCCGCTGCGACAGCCTGCAGATAGCGGGCCTCGGCGGCGGCCCGCTGCGGCGGGTGCGCGCTTCCGGCCCGGGTGAGCTCGTGGCTCACGTACCCGGCCACGAACGCGGTGAGCTGCGCGAAGACCTCCAACTTCGCCGCGCCGTCCAGCCCGGTGGGGCGCAGTGCCGCCAGCGCCCGTTCCAGGAAGGCGAGGGTGTTGGGGCCGGGCGTGCGGTGGGTCGCCAAGGTGACCGGGAGCCACGGGTGCCGCAGCATCAGGGCGCGCTGCTCGTGGGCGATGGCCTTGAGGTCGGCACGCCAGTCCCCGGTGGGCGCGGTGTGCGTCGGGAGTTCGCCGCTGACGTGGTCGGCCATCAGCTCCAGCAGTGTCTCCTTGTCGGGCGCATAGCTGTAGAGCGACATGACGCCGGCTCCGACCTCGGCGGCCACCCGCCGCATGGTGACCGCGTCGAGCCCTTCGGCATCCGCCAGCGCGACGGCCGCCGCTGTGATCGCCTCGCGGCTGAAGGCGGGTCTGCGTCCCTTGCGGGGCCGGTCGGGGGTCAGCCAGAGCTGCTGCGGGTCGACGCCCGTACCACCACCGGAGTCGCCACCACGCGTCACGGTCGTGGGCTCCCTTCTCCTCGCCGGTGTGTGTCGTGCGGAAGCCATCCAAGCATTTACACTTCCCGTACGTTGTACGAGAATGAGTGGAGGAACCGATGACGTCAGCCGCGCACGACGCCGCGTCCCGGCCCGCCTGGACACCGCCGACGGGAAAGCCGCCGCTGTCCGCACGGATACTGCGGGCGACCTGGCGCGGGCTCCCCGCCGCCCGGTACGCCGTCGGCCGGGAGCCGGGTCTCGAGGTGCCGGCCGCCGACGGCAGCCCCCTGCTGACCGACCACTACTTCCCCCGCGGCCCGGGTGACTTCCCCACCCTCCTCGTGCGCTCGCCGTACGGCAGGGGAGTGCCGTGGTCACCCATGTACGGCGTCCTCTTCGCCGAACAGGGATTCCACGTGGTGCTGCAGAGCTGCCGCGGCACCGGCGGCTCGGGCGGCCGGTTCGACCTGTGGCGCAACGAGGCGGCCGACGGACACGCCACGGTGGCCTGGCTGCGGGAGCAACCCTGGTTCGACGGCGGACTGGGAACGGTCGGCCCCAGCTATCTGGGCTATGTGCAGTGGGCCCTCGCCCTGGACCCGCCACCTGAACTGAAGGCGATGGCCGTCCAGATGAGCCTCCACGACCCGTACGACCTCTTCCACGCCGACGGAGTGCCCCGCTTGGAGAACGCGCTGGCCGTCGGTGTCGGTATGACCTACCAGCACCAGGGAACAGCGGCCTTCGCCAGGGCGACACTGCGCCTCCAACGCCGACTGCGCGGCATCACCGGGGCACGCCCCCTGCGCAGCGGGCATCTGACCACCCTCGCTCAGGAAGTGCCCTGGCTGGACGACGTACTGACGCACCCGGACGCGGAGGACCCGTACTGGCGCGGCGCTTCGACGGCCGACGCCGCCGAACGGCTCACCGTGCCCACCAGCCTGGTCACCGGGTGGCACGACGTCCTTGCCGACCAGACCTTCGCACAGTACGACCGGCTGCGCCGGGCCGGGTGCCGGACCGCCCTGCTCGTGGGGCCCTGGACCCACACCTCCGCGCTCCAACGAGGCTGGCCCGAGGTGTTCACCGAGAGCCTGGGGTGGCTGCGGGCGCAGATGTGCGACGACCCCTCCGGGCTGCGCGCCGCGCCGGTACGCGTGCACATGGGGGGTGCGGACACCTGGCGGGACCTCGACGACTGGCCGTCCTCCCCGGCAGCCACCACCTCCTGGTTCCCCACCACGGAACGGCACCTCACCCGGCAGCCGCCCACCGGCTCCGCGCCGGTGGCCTCCTTCGTCCACGACCCGGCGGACCCCACTCCCTCCCTCGGCGGCCCGCTGCTGTCCCGTACCGCCGGGCCCCGCGACAACGCGGCCCTGGAGCGGCGGAAGGACGTCGTGACGTTCACCGGCCCGGCACTGGCCGAACCCGTCGAGATCCTCGGCCCGGTCTCCGCCAGACTGAGCGTCGCCACGGACACCGGGCACGCCGATGTCTTCGCCCGACTGTGCGACGTGGACGCGAAGGGGCGCTCGACCAACGTCTGCGACGGGACGGCCCGGGTCCGTACGACGGGACGGACGCCCGCCGCCGTCACCGTGCCGATGAGCTCCACCGCCCACCGCTTCGCCGCCGGACACCGCATACGCTGGCAGATCAGCGGCGGCGCCCACCCACGCTTCGCCCGCAACCCCGGTACCGGGGAGCCGGCGCTGGAGGCGACCGAGCTCTCCCCGGTCCGGATCACGCTGCACACCGACTCGGCGCTGCTGCTTCCCGGTACCTGGCCCGACGTTCCTGCCGACACTCCCTGACCTGCGGCGCTCCGCTAGTGTCGGCGTGTGGAGATCCCCCGCCTGCTCGACGGCCGACTCAAGTTCCGGCACCTGGTCCTCGTGGACGCCCTCTCGCGGCAGGGAACGGTGGTCGGCGCCGCCGCCGAGCTGCATGTGACACAGCCCGCCGCCACCCGCAGCCTGCACGAGGTGGAGGACATCCTGGGGGTGCCGCTCTTCGAGCGGGGGCCGCGCGGGATCACGGCCACGGTCTTCGGGGAGGCCTTCACCCAGCACGCCCGCGCCGTACTCGCACAGCTCACCCAGGCGGGGCGCCATGTGATGGAGCTGGCGGAGGCGGACCGGGGGACGGTGGTCGTCGGCACCCATCTGGCCGGGTCGAACGTGCTGCTGCCCCGGGCCATCGCCGCGCTGAAGCAACGGCACCCGTATCTGACCGTCATCGTGCGTGAGGCGTCCCCCGAGGCGCTGCTGCTGGAGCTGGAGGCGGGACGCGTCGACCTGATCGTCGGCCGGCTCACCGCGCCCTCCGGGGAGGGAATGGTGCGGCGCACGCTCTACGACGAGTCGGTCGGACTGGTGGTCCGTGCCTCCCACGCGCTCGCCGACCGGCCTGGCATCGAGCTGGCGGAACTCATGGAGTACCCGTGGATCCTGCCCGGACCGCAGACCGCGCTGCGCCGGGAGGTCGAGGAGCTGTTCACCAGGCACGGCTTCGGACTCCCGGAGAACCGGGTGGAGACCACCTCGTTCCTCACGGTGCGCCAGCTTCTGCTGGAGACCGAGGTGGTGGCGGTGCTGCCCAGCCTGATCATCCGGGACGACAGCCGGCTCGCCCGGCTGCCGGTCCCGCTGGAGCCGATCGGGCACAGCGTCGGGCTGACCCTGTCGGCAACCCGTACGCTGAGCCCGTCCGCCGAGGCGCTGATCGCCGCTCTGGAGGAGACGGCCTCCGGTATGGCACCCCCGGCCTAGGATGCGGTGGGGGCGGCGGGGCCTCGGCCGAGCCGCCGGTGTGGCGGACATCGCTGCCGTACAGCGGTTCCGTGAACGAGGAGAGGTACTTGCTGACGTCGGTGCCGGGCAGGTTGTAGGTGTTGTAGACGCCGTACCCGTCGGTCATGGTCCGCTCCGCCAGGCTGGTTGCCGTCGACTCCGATGTGGCCTGGATGTCGATCGCGGCAGGTGCCAGCTGCGCCTTCGTCATCCCGGGCACCTCAGGCACCTCCCAGCTGCCGTACCACGGGTTCCAGGCGTAGTCGAGAAGCTTCCCTACGACGATCCCGTCGCAGGACAGGGATTTTGCGGCCTCCCCGATGAAGTACAGGGAGATGATTCGGCTCGGCAGCGCCTCTCGCAATGCTTTGACCAGGTATGGGAACGACCAGGCATTCGGCTTCCTGGGGCCGCTCGCAGCGTAGTCGACATACTCGTCGTCGAAGTCGATGCCGTCGAGGCCATAGGTGGTCACGGCGTTGGCCAGCTGTGCTGCAAATGCGGTCGTGGCCTGAGTCGAGCGCGGCCCGCCGCACCCGAAGCCACCAACTCCCGGCGCCTCGACACCGGTCCGGTCCGGCCCGGTCCGGTCCGAGTGCACGCCCTGCGCGGCAATACAGGACGGTCAGTCTCGAAATCGTATGGTCCCGGCATGGCGCGAACCAAGGAATTCGACCCGGACGCCGCTCTGGACGCGGCGATGCGCTTGTTCTGGCGCAAGGGCTACGAGGGGACATCCACCAGCGATCTGACGGATGAGCTGGGCATCGCGCGGGCCAGTCTGTACGGAACCTTCGGGTCCAAGCACGCGTTGTATCTGGCCGCCCTCGACCGCTTCCTCTCCGGTGCGGCAGGGCCGACCCCTGCCGACATCCTGGCCTCCCGCGAATCCGCGCTGGAGTCGGTCCGCGATCTCCTGGAGACCAGCGTGGTGCCTCCGCGGGGGGATACGCCCGCGGGGTGTTTCGCGGTCAACGCCACTGTGGAGCACGGTGACGCCGACCCCGAGATCTCGCAGCGCACCACGGGAAATGTCAGTCGCCTCGAAGTGGCGCTCTACGGGGCCCTCCTCCGGGCGCGTGCCGAGGGGGAGCTGGCGTCCGGTGTCGATCCGAAGTCGGCGGCGACCATGCTGACCGCGCTCAATCACGGTCTGAAGGTGCTCGCGCGGGCCGGTGAGGGACAGGGCGACCGTATCCGTACGGCGATCGCGTCGGCGATGTCGATGCTCGGCGCCCCGTTGCGCACCGACGCCGACTGACCGCATCCGGCGCGCCCCGAGCCGGAGGCTCTTCGCCGGACCCCGGGGCTCGCGGTCGAGATCCGCCGCGCCTGCTGCGGCTCGCGCGGCGAAGGCATGCCTTCTTTCGAGACTGTCCAGTCTTGAAAGAGTGCGTGTCGCGTCCACCGCACAACACGGAAGGAAAGGCAAGAAATGATCTTCGACCACAGTGGGCAGGCCCTCAGCACGGGCCGCGTCAACGTCAACGGAACGAGCCTGCACTACAGGACAGGAGGCTCCGGTCCGGCGTTGGTGCTGCTGCACGGTGTGCCCAAGACCAGCTACCACTGGCGGCATCTGATCCCGAAGCTCACCGCGCGGTACACGGTCGTCGCGCCGGATCTGCGCGGTCTGGGCGACTCGGCCCGTCCTGCGAACGGCTACGACTCCGCGACGATGAGCGACGACATCGCCGCGCTGATGACCAGTCTCGGACATGAGACCTACGGAGTGCTGGGCGAGGACTGGGGAGCGGTGATCGGCTACCAACTCGCCGCCCGCCACCGTGACCACGTATCGGTGCTGGTCTTCGCCGAGGCGCTGCTTCCCGGGTTCGGCTTCGAGGAGCACGCAGCCCTCACCGACGACAACGTCTCCAGCGGGATGCACCTGTGGCATCTGGGCTTCTACTTCCAGCCGGACGTCCCCGAGATGCTGATCGCCGGGCACGAGCGCGAGCTGATCAGTTACATGATCAAGAACGAGCGCAGCTATCCGGATACGGCCACTCCCCACGCCATCGAGGAGTATGTGCGCTGCTACTCCATGCCTGGGGGTATCCGGGCGATGCTGGCGATCTACCGCGCGATGCTCGTGGACGCGGAGCAGAACCGAGAGGCCGCGCAGAAGAAGCTGGACATCCCGGTGCTGGCGCTCGGCGGTTCGGCTTTCATAGGCGTCCGGAACGAGGAGATGATGCGCAACGTGGCACGCGACGTGACCGCACATGTCTTCGAGGCGGGACACGACCTCGCCGAGGAAGTCCCGGACGAGATGGCCGCTGTTGTGCTGCCGTTCCTGGCCGAACGGCTGTGACACTTCCATCCGGGAAGGCAGCCGGGTGCCGTGGGACTCTCCCCGGGCAGCTCACCGCTTCCGCGGGGTGAAGCGGCCCTGGTGCGACGCGGGTGAGGGCGCGGTGGGCTCTCCCCACCGCGCCCCGCCGCCGACGGTAGACATCTCGAGCTGACCAACCGGCTGATCCGGAACCACTGGCCTGGCTCTTCGACGGAAGCCGGCAGTCGGCCGGGTCAAAGCCCCAGGTAGCGCTCCGCGTTGCCCCGGGTGATCCGGTGCCGGACGTCCTCGTCCAGGAACGGGCTCTTGCGCACCACCTCGCCCACCGGGCGCTCGCCCAGCGGGTACGGGTAGTCGCTGCCCACCATCACCCGGTCCGCGCCGACCGTGTCGACCAGCAGCCGCAGCGCCCGGTCGTCGAAGACGACGGAGTCCACGTAGAAGCGGCCCAGATAGTGCGACGGCGGGTGCTCGGAGGTGCCGATGATGTCGTTGCGGCCGTGCCAGGCGTTCTCCATCCGGCCCAGCCAGAAGGCGAACGACCCGCCGCCGTGCGCGAAGCAGATCTTCAGGCTGTCGTCGACGCGGTCGAAGACACCGCCCAGGATCAGCGCCAGGATCGACAGATGTGTCTCCGCGGGCATGGCGGTCAGCCACTGGGCCATCCAGCGGTCCAGCCGCGGTGAGCTGGCCATGTCCCAGGGGTGCACGAAGACCGGCACGTCCAGCGCGGCGCAGTGCTGGAGGAAGGTGACGACTCCCGCGCTGTCCAGATCGAGGTCCCCCACATGGTTGCCGATCTCCACACCGCGGTGCCCGTTGGCGATGCTGCGCTCCAACTCCCGGCAGGCGGCGTCCGGATCCTGGAGCGGTACCTGGCAGAACGGCAGCAGTCGGTCGGCGGCCGGTTCGGTGATCTCCAGCGCCAGATCGTTGAAGATCCGCGCGACCTTCGCCGCCTGGGCGCCGCTGCGCCCGTAGGTGAAGAACGCCGGGGTGGGGGAGACCACCTGGGTCTGCACGCCGTCCGCGTCCATGTCCCGCAGTCGGACCTGCGCGTCCCAGCAGTCGGCCCGGATGCGCCGGAACTCCTTCGAGCCCATCATGATCATCGCGTCGGACTCGGACTCGATCCGCAGCCACGGCGCCTCAGGACCGGCCTGGGCCGTCAGATCCGGCCAGCCCCGGGGGACGTAGTGGGTGTGGACGTCGATCAACTGGTCCACGGTCAGCCCTTCCCGGGGTGCAGGGCGCCGCACTTCGGGCAGACCCGGGCCCGCTCGTCGTCGTAGAACGCCTGGAAGACGGGCGGCAGATCGGCCACGATGTCGCGGACCTGGAGCTCGACCTCGTGGATGAGCGCCGAGCACTGAGGGCAGTACCAGAGGAACTTCTCCAGCGTGCCCTCCTCGCGGACCCGCTCGATCACCAGGCCGATGGAGTCGGGGTCGGGACGCTGGGGGGAGTGCGGGACGTTGCCGGGCAGCAGCCAGGCCTGTCCCTGGCCGATGTGCACGGTGCGCGGCCCCTCGTCGGTCATCAGGTCGACGTGCATATCACCGCGCACCTGGTAGAACCACTCCTCGTACGGGTCGAGGTGGTAGTCCGTGCGCTGGTTGGGACCGCCGACGATCTGGACGATGAAATCCTTGCCCAGCGCCATGGTCCGGTTGTTGACCGGCGGCTTGAGCAGGTGCTCGTGCTCAGCGATCCAGCCCTGGAAATCGATGACTTCGGGGATGTCGGTCATGGCTGCTCCTGTGTGGTGGCGGATGCGGTGGACGGGGCGGTGTGCGGCAGCCGGGCCATGGCCTGGATCTCGATGAGCAGATGCGGGTGGGGCAACTGGTGCACCGCCACCGTGGTCCGGGTGGGACCGGTCTCGTCGAAGTACTCGCCGTACACCTCGTTGTAGCCGCCGAAGTCGTTCATGGACACCAGATACGTGGTGAGCTGCAGGACGTCGTCGAGCCCGGCACCGACCTCGGCGAGGATGTCCCGGATGTTCTCGATCACCGCACGGGTCTGGGTCCGGATGTCGAGGTCCGTCGTGCCCATCTCGTCGGTCCGGACGCCGGCGAAGGTGTTGTCGGGGCGCCGGGAACTGGTCCCCGAGACGAAGACCAGATCACCGGAGACCTTCACATGCGGGAAGCGACCGCGCGGAGCGGCCTTGCCCCATACGACGCGGGAGCCGCCGTTCACGTCGCCACCCCCCGCACCGAGACGGTCCCCAGCCCCGCCACCTCGCAACTGGTGACGCCCGGGGCGAGCGGGACCGCCGCCGTGGCAGCGCCCGCGAGCACCACCTGCCCGGCGCGCAGCGGGATGCCCCGGCGGCGGCACATGTCGAGCAGCGCGTGCAGCGCGCGCACCGGGGAGCCGAGGATCGCGGCGGTCGAGCCGACCGCTTCCGTCGTCCCGCTCAGCAGCCGCACCGCGCGGTTGGACACCTGGGCCGCCGGGCGCCAGGCGCCGATCGCGTACGCCGCCGCCGAGGTGTTGTCCGCGACGACGTCCTCGTAGGTGAAGCGGAAGTCCCGGTACCGGGAGTCGATGATCTCCAGGGCCGGAGCGACCGCGTCCACGCAGGACTCGATGTCCACCGTCGGGTCGGCCACCTCCACGTCGCGGCACAGCCGGTAGGCGACCTCCGGCTCGACCTTCGGATGGATGAGGCGCGCGAGGTCCACCTCGGCGCCGTCCGCGACCCGCATGGCGTCGGTGAGCCGTCCGACGATCACGTCGCTGACCCCCATCTGCGCCATCTTGGCCCTGCTGGTGAAACCGAGCTTGACGCCGGTGAGGTGTTCACCGCGGGCCCGGCGCCGGGCGAGCAGCGCGGCCTGGATCGCATAGGCGTCCTCGATGCCGAACTCGTGGGTGTCGGCGAGGCTGGGGGTGTCGGCCGCCGCGGTCTGTGCGGCGTCGAGCCGTTCCGCCAGTACCTCGACGGTGTCCGCCGTGATCACTGGGCGCTCCCTTCCACTGCCCGGCGGCCGGCCGCACGCCGCGCCGCCAGGTCCAGTGCGATGTCCACGATCATGTCCTCCTGGCCGCCGACCAGTTGCCGACGGCCCACTTCGAGCAGCACCTCCCGGGTGTCGAGCCCGTGGCGCCGGGCGGCGCGTTCGGCGTGCAGCGCGAAGCTGGAGTAGACGCCGGCATGGCCGAGCGTGAGGGTTTCCCGGTCCACCTGGACGGGGCGGCTGCGCAGCGGACGCACGATGTCGTCGGCCGCGTCCTGGAGCGCGAACAGATCGCACCCGTGCTCCCAACCGAGCAGGTCGGCGACGGCCACGAAGGCCTCCGCCGGGCAGTTGCCCGCCCCGGCGCCCTGTCCGGCCAGCGCCACGTCGACGCGGTAGGCGCCGTGTTCGACGGCGGTCACGCTGTTGGCGACCGACAGGGACAGGTTCTCGTGGGCGTGGATGCCGATCTCGGTCGCCTCGTCCAGCACCTGTCGGTACGCGTCGATCCGCTCGGCGACGTCCCGCATCGTGAGCCGGCCGCCGGAGTCGGTGACGTACACGCAGTGCGCGCCGAACGACTCCATCAGCGCCGCCTGCCGGGCCAGGCCCGAGGGCGAGTCGAGGTGGCTCATCATCAAGAAGCCCGACACGTCCATGCCCAGCTCCCGCGCGAAGGCGATGTGCTGCGCCGCCACATCGGCCTCGGTGCAGTGGGTGGCGACACGGACGCTGCGTACCCCCAGATCATGGGCGCGGCGCAGCTGCTCGACGGTGCCGATGCCGGGGAGCAGCAGCGTCGTCAGCTTCGCCTGCTCCAGGACGTCGGCAGCCGCCTCGATCCACTCCTCGTCGGTGTGCGCCCCGAAGCCGTAGGTGGCGCTGGAGCCCCCCAGCCCGTCGCCGTGCGCGACCTCCACGGCGGCGACTCCGGCCCGGTCGGCGGCGGCGGCGACGGCCCGCACCTGGTCGAGGGTGTACGCGTGTCCCATGGCGTGCATGCCGTCCCGCAGGGTCACGTCCTGGATGTAGAGCTTCATGACGGCTTCACCCATCCTCGTAGCGCGGCGGTCCGCTCGGCGGTGCGGACGGCCGCGGCGGTCATGATGTCGAGGTTCCCGGCGTAGTCGGGCAGGTGGTGGCCCGCGCCCCGCACCTCAAGGAAGACCGAGACCCGCACTCCACCGACCCGGCGCCCCAGCGCGGGGACCAGCGCTTCGGTCACCGGGTCGAACTGCACGTCCTGCTTGAGCCGATAGCCCGGCACATAGGCGCGTACGGTCTGCACCATCTGCTCGACGGAGTCCGAGATCCGCTCCCGTACGGCCTTGTCCACGGGGCCCTCGACGAGGCAGTGGACGGTGTCGCGCATCACCAGGGGAGGGTCGGCCGGGTTGAGGACGATGATCGCCTTTCCCGCCTCGGCGCCACCGACCGCACGGATGGCCTCTGCGGTGGTCTCGGTGAACTCGTCGATGTTCGCCCGCGTGCCCGGGCCCGCCGAGCGGGAGGAGATGGAGGCGACGATCTCGCCGTAGGCGACCGGCACGACGCGGGAGACGGCGGCGACGACGGGTACGGTGGCCTGGCCGCCGCACGTCACCATGTTGACGTTCCCGGCCTCCAGGTGTGCTTCCAGGTTGACCGCCGGGACCACGAACGGGCCGAGCGCGGCCGGAGTCAGATCGATCATCAGCTTCCCGTGCTGCCGTGCCACTTCGGCGTTGCGCACATGCGCCTTGGCGGACGTCGCGTCGAAGACCACCTTGACGTCGGCGAACCCGGGCATCGCCGCCAGCCCTTCCACGCCCTCGTGCGTGGTCGGGACCTTGAGCCGCGCCGCGCGGGCCAGCCCCTCGGACGCCGGGTCGATTCCGGCCATCGCGCCCATCCGGAGCGTCGGCGAGTGCCGCAGCACTTTGACCATGAGGTCGGTGCCGATGTTGCCGGAGCCGATGACGGCGACGGGGACCGTGCCGTTCTCCGCTGTGCTCATATCCTCTCCTCCGCTGTTGCCGCCGGGCGTGCCGGTCCCGTAGGTCCCGCCGGCCCCTCGGGTTGCGCCGGTTCCGCCGGTTCCTCGATGAGAGCCTCGACCTCGCCCACTCCGTCCAGCTCCAGCCGGAACCGGCCGGGTCCGTCCACGGGCACCATCGGGCCGAGGGCGCCGGACATCACCACGTCGCCCGCCCGCAGCGGTCGGCCCCGGCGGGCCAGTTCGCGCGCCAGCCAGACGACGGCCACCACCGGGGAGCCCAGACAGGCATGGCCCGCGCCGAACGAGGCGGGCTCTCCGTCCCGGTGCAGCGTCATACCGACCCGTGCCAGGTCGCGGCCGTCGAGCCCGCAGGGGGTGGTGCCCAGGACGACGGCACCGCTGGAGGCGTTGTCCGCGACGGTGTCGGTCAAGGTCAGGTCCCAGTCCGCGATGCGGGAGTCGACGATCTCGATGGCCGGCAGCACGAACGCGGTCGCCCGCAGCACGTCGGCGACGCTCGCGCCCGGCTGCTCCAGGTCCCGGCCGAGGACGAAGGCGATCTCCCCCTCCGCGCGCGGCTGCAGGAACCGGTCCAGCGGCAGCGGCTCGGTGTGGCCGTGGATCATGTCGTCGAACAGCACGCCGAAGTCGGGCTGGTGGACGCCGAACTGCTGCTGTACGGCACGCGCGGTGAGCCCGATCTTGGCGCCCACCCTGCGCGCGCCCGCCTCGGTCCGGGCCGTGGCGAGTCGGCGCTGCACCTCGTAGGCGGCGTCGACATCGGTGGCGCCCAGGTGCTCGCGTACCGGCGGGCAGGGGGTGCGGGTGCGGAGGGCTTCGGTGAGCTGTGCGGCGGCGGCGTCGATCCGCGCGGCCGCCGGGAAGCCGGGGGGCAGTTCGGTCACAGGCTTACACACACATTCGTCGGTTCGGTGTAGAAGTGCAGGGAGGAGGCGCCGCCTTCGCGGCCGATGCCGGAGAGCCCGACGCCGCCGAACGGGGAGCGCAGATCGCGCAGGAACCAGGTGTTGACCCAGGCCATGCCGACGTTCATCGCCTGCGCCACGCGGTGTCCGCGCCGCAGGTCGCTGGTCCACACACAGGAGGCGAGGCCGTAGTCGGTGTCGTTGGCCAGTGCGACGGCCTCGTCCTCGGTGTCGAAGGGGATGAGCGCGGCCACCGGGCCGAAGATCTCCTCGCGTACGGCACGATCGGCGTTGGTCAGACCGGTCCACAGCGTCGGTTCGATCCAGGAGCCGCCGTCCAGCTCCGCGCCGAGCTGGGGGATGCCGCCGCCGGTGAGGACCTTGGCCCCGGCCTGCTCGGCCAGCTCGAAGTAGCCGCGTACCTTCTCCCGGTGCGCCTGGGAGATCAGCGGTCCGGTGGTCGTGGTCCGGGCCAGCGGTCGGCCCAGGCGCAGGGCGCGGGCGCGTTCCACCAGCCCGTCGGCGACATCGGCGAACACCGACCGCTGCACATAGACCCGCTCGGTGCACAGGCACACCTGCCCGGTGTTGGCGAACACCGACCGGGTGAGACCGGTGAGGGTCTCCTCCAGGTCGGCGTCCTCGAAGACGAGTGCGGCGTTCTTGCCGCCGAGTTCGAAGGAGACGGGACGCACCCGAGGGGCGACTGTCTTCATGACGTGGGCGCCGGTGGCGGAGGAGCCGGTGAAGGTGACTCCGTCGACACCGGGGTGGGTCGTGAGGTGCTCTCCCGCCGAGCCGCCGCCGAACCCGTGCACGACGTTGTACGCGCCGGCCGGGAGACCGGCGTCGGCCAGTACCTGAGCGAGCAGCGTGGCGGTGCCGGGCGTCTGGTCGCTCGGCTTGACGACCACGGCGTTGCCGCAGGCCAGAGCCGGCGCGACCTTCCAGGTCAGCAGAAGGAGGGGCAGATTCCACGGCACGATGACCGCGACGACGCCGAGCGGCTTGCGGACGGCGTAGTTGAGGGCCCGACGCCCGCCCGGCAGCTCGGTGAGGAACGACTCCTGACCCGCTGCGCCGACCACATCGGCGAAGGCGCGGAAGTTGGCCACGGCCCGCGCCACATCGAGTTCGCGGGCCTGGGTGACGGGCTTGCCGGTGTCGGCGATCTCCGCTGCGACGAACTCCTCGAAGCGCTCCTCGATCAGGTCGGCGGCGCGGCGCAGCAGCGCTGTCCGCTCGCGCACCGCGGTGTCGGACCAGGTGCCCAGCGCGCTCCGGGCCGCCGTCACCGCGCGGTCCACCAGCACCGCGTCGGCCTCGTGGACGCGGGAGTGGACCAGGCCGGTGGCCGGGTCGGTCTTCTCGAAGCTGTGGTTCTCGTCGGGCTCCACGAAGCGCCCGTCGACGAAGTTGCGGATCCACCGCCCTGTAGCTGCCGTCATGGCCACCACTCTGGGAGGCGACGCCATACCGGACAAATGATCGTTTCGCGCGGAGCTATAGCAGAACGGTAATAGCCGCCGGATAGCGGTCGGCCCCGGCCCGCTATAAGCAGATCGCTATAACGCTCACCCGATTCGGCATTTGTGTGTCATGGCTCACGGGAACAGGATCCGGCCATGGACAGCATCGACAGCACCGGTGGATCCGACAGACACCGCAGAGCCGCGCCCGGCAGAACGGCGGTCGCCACCCTCGCCGGCACCACCTTGGAGTGGTACGACTTCTTCCTCTACGGCACGGCCGCCGCACTCGTCTTCGACAAGCAGTTCTTCCCCTCCCTGAGCTCCGCCGCAGGCACCCTCGCCGCATTCGGCACGCTGGCCGTCGGCTTCGTCGCCCGCCCGCTCGGGGGGCTGGTTTTCGGCCACTTCGGCGACCGCATCGGCCGTAAGGCCACCCTGGTCGTCTCCCTTCTGCTGATGGGCGTGGGCTCGACTCTCATCGGCGTCATCCCCACCTACGAGTCGATCGGCTTCTGGGCACCGGTCCTGCTGGTCGTGCTGCGTATCGTCCAGGGCATCGGCCTCGGCGGGGAGGGCGCAGGCGCCACCCTGATGTCCATGGAGCACGCCCCGGCAGGCAAACGGAACCTGTACGCGGGCTTCCCGCAGATGGGCACTCCGGCCGGGCTGGTGCTCGCCAACCTGATCTTCCTGGGCACGAACTCATCGATGCCCGACGCCGCGTTCACCGCGTGGGGCTGGCGCATCCCGTTCCTGCTGAGCATCGTCCTGGTCGCGGTCGGTCTGGCCATCCGGCTCCGCGTCACCGAGTCCCCGTCCTTCAACCGGGTACTGGAGCAGGACGCCGTGGTCCGCTTTCCGCTCGCCGAGTCCCTGAAGGTCGGCTTCCCCCGGCTCGGCCTCACGCTGCTCGCCGTCGTCGCGAACTCGGCCGTCGCCTATGTCTTCATGGTCTTCACCCTCTCCTACGGCACCAAGCACCTCGGCTACGACAAGCAGTTCCTGATCCTCGGCGTCACCGGGGCGGCTGTCCTGTGGTTCGCCACCATCCCCCTGTGGACGCGTGTCGCCGACCGGCACGGGCGGCGCACCATGTTCGTCGGCGGCTCCGTGGCCATCCTGGTGTGGTGCGCGCTCTTTTTCCCGCTGCTGGACACCGGCAACTCGGCGCTCACGGTCGTGGCACTCGCGGGAATGGGACTCATCATTCCCGTGACGCACTGCGTCCAAGGTGGCATCATCGCCGACACCTTCCCCGCCCACGTCCGGTACTCCGGCTCCTCCCTGATCCTGCAGGCGGGTGCGATCCTCGGTGGGGGACTGGCACCGATGATCTCCACCGCGCTGCTCAACTCCGGCGGCAGCTCCGCGGGCGTCACCTGGTATCTGGTGGCGATCTGCGGGGTCAGCCTGCTCGGTGCGGCAGCGCTCTTCCGCCTGGTCCCCGACGGCGCGCCGAGCCCGGTCGCGCTCCCCGAGCCCGGAGGTGAGGCATGGACGGCACCGCGGTGAGCACCGTCCGCAGGACGGGGCCGATCCGGTACGCCAGGGCGGAGCGCTTCGCTCGGCCGTACTCCGTGCCGACCGAGGACCCCCGACCGTCGAGCGGCGAGATCTGCCCTCAGCCGCCCTCCCGGCTCGACGCGGTGATGGGCCCGCCCCGCGACCACCCCGAGCAGGGTGAGGACTGTCTGAACCTCACCGTCACCACACCCGCCGAGGACGCCGGGGCCCGGCCCGTGCTCGTCTGGTTCCACGGTGGCGGCTTCTCCAGCGGCGCCGGGCTGCTGGACTGGTACGACGGCGGGGCGCTCGCCGCGCAGGGAGACGTGGTCGTCGTCGCCGTCAACTACCGGCTGGGCGCGCTGGGCTATCTCTTCCTCGACGGTGTCAGCGACGGCAACCTCGGCCTCTACGATCAGCTCGAAGCGCTGCGCTGGGTCCGCGACCGGATCGAAGCGTACGGCGGTGATCCCGGCAACGTCACCGTCTTCGGCCAGTCGGCGGGCGCCCTGTCCATCCGGCTGCTGATGGAACTGCCCGAAGCCCGCGGCCTGTTCCGCAGGGCGGTGCTGCACAGCCCGCCGCTGGTCATCGGCTCCCGTTCCCCGGACGAGGCGCGGAAGATCGGCCGGCTCTTCGCCGATCTCCTGGGCACCGATCCGCGCACGGCCGACCACGGCGCCCTGCTGGACGCCCAGCGCCGCACCGCCGCTGCCCACCAGCGCCGCTCCGGCAGCACCCTGGAGCCACCCTTCACCCCCGTGACCGGAGCCGATCCCCTCGCCGTCCCCGGCCGTACCTTCGACGCGAACGTCCGCGGTCTGGAGGTGATGTACGGCTGGAACGCCGACGACATGTCCGCATTCCCCGGTGAGAGCGGCGAGATCCCGGAGCTGACCAGCACGTTCTACGAGGTCCCGCTCGCCCGACTCGGCGACCGGCTGCGACGGGCGGGCGCCCGGGTCCACGGCTACCGGCTCGACTGGCGCCCGCTCGGCTCACCCTTCGGTGCCACCCACTGTGTGGAACTGCCCCTTCTCCTCGGCCGTCGAAGCGCCTGGCAGGGCTCGCCCATGCTCGGCGACCAACCGTGGGAGGACATCGAGACTCTCGGCAGGGCGGTGCGTGCCGTCTGGCTCTCCTTCGCCCGCACCGGCGATCCGGGCCCCGTACCGGAACCGCTCCGACTCGTCAGCGGCTGACGGCATCGGCGGTACGTCCCTCCCTGCGGAACTCCAGCTGCCCGTCCGCCACATCGACCAGCAGCCTGGTGTGCGGTTCGAGGTCGCCACCCAGCAGCATCCGGGAGAGCCGGTTGTCCACCTCGCGCTGGATCGTGCGGCGCAGCGGGCGGGCACCGTACTCGGGCTGGTAGCCACGGTGGGCCAGCCAGTCGACGGCGGCGGGGGAGAACTCGATCTCCAGGTCCTGGGCGTGCACCCGACGGCGGGTCTCCTCCAGCAGCATGTCGGTGATCCGCCGCAGCTGGGTGTCGTCGAGCTGCCGGAAGACCACGATCTCGTCGATACGGTTGAGGAACTCGGGCCGGAAGTGTTCACGCAGCGGCCGCAGGACGCGCTCCCGCCGGGCGTTCTCGTCGGCCTCCTCGCCGCCACCGCCGAAGCCCAGCATCGCGCCGCGCCCGGTGATGGCCTCCGAACCCAGGTTGCTGGTCATGACGATGACCGTGTTGGTGAAGTCGACGGTGCGGCCCTGCGAGTCGGTCAGCCGTCCGTCGTCCAGGACCTGCAGCAGGATGTTGAAGACGTCGGGATGCGCCTTCTCCACCTCGTCCAGCAGGAGCAGTGAGTACGGGTTGCGCCGCACCGTCTCGGTGAGCTGCCCGGCCTCCTCGTGTCCGACGTATCCGGGCGGCGCGCCCACCAGCCGGCTGACGGTGTGCCGCTCCTGGTACTCGCTCATGTCCAGCCGCACCATCTTCTCGTCGGTGCCGAACAGGGCCTCGGACAGCGCCCGGGCCAGCTCCGTCTTGCCGACCCCGGTGGGTCCCAGGAAGAGGAAGCTGCCGATGGGCCGGTCCGGGCTGGAGAGGCCGGAGCGGGAACGCAGCACCGCGTCGGAGACGGCCGTGACCGCCTCGTCCTGCCCGATGACCCGCCGCTGCAGCCGCTCCTCCAGCCCCAGCAGCCGCTCCTTCTCCTCCTGGGTGAGGTTGCTGACGGGGATGCCGGTCTGGTGGGAGATGATGTCGGCGATGTCCTGGACGGTCACCTCGACGATCCGGTGCCCGTGCCGAGTCTCCGCCCGGTGCCCGTCCCGCTCGATGGACTCCTCCAGCTCGCTGAGCCGGTCGCGCAGCTCCTTGGCCCGCTCGTAGTCCTCGGCGGCCACCGCCTGGTCCTTGTCCCGGCGCACCTGCTCGGCCTCGCGCTCCAGCGCCCGTACGTCCGTACCCCGGGTCGCGGTGCGCAGCCGCACCCGGGCACCCGCCTGGTCCAGCAGGTCGATGGCCTTGTCGGGCAGATAGCGCCCGGTCAGATAGCGGTCGGACATCTCCACCGCCGCGACCAGCGCCTCGTCGGTGTAGCGCACCTGGTGGTGCGCCTCGTAGCGGTCCCGCAGCCCGCGCAGGATCTCGATGGCGTCCGCCACGGTGGGCTCGGGGACCAGCACGGGCTGGAAGCGGCGGGCGAGCGCCGCGTCCTTCTCGATGTACCGGCGGTGCTCCTCCAGCGTCGTGGCGCCGATGACGTGCAGCTCACCCCGGGAGAGCGGCGGCTTGAGCATATTGCTCGCGTCCATCGAGCCGCTCTCCCCGCCGCCTCCCGCACCGACCACGGTGTGCAGCTCGTCGATGAAGACGATCAGCTCCTCGGTGTGGGAGCGGATCTCGTCGATGATGCCGGTGAGCCGCTCCTCGAAGTCCCCCCGGTAGCGGGTACCGGCGACGACGCTGCCGAAGTCGAGCTGGACGACACGCCGACCCAGCAGGTTGTCGGGCACGTCACCGTCGGTGATGCGCTGGGCCAGGCCCTCCACGATGGCGGTCTTCCCCACGCCCGCCTCGCCGATCAGCACGGGGTTGTTCTTGCCCCGCCGGGCGAGGACCTCGATGGTCTGCTCGATCTGCTCGTCCCTGCCGATGACCGGGTCGATACGGCCCTCGCGGGCCAGCTCGGTCAGATCGCGACCGTACTTGTCCAGGTTGGGCGTGTTGCTGGGCCGCGCCTCCGGGCCGCCGCGCGCGGGTGCCTCGGGCCCGCTCCCCTGTCCGGCGCCCGGCCCGCCACGCGGGGTGGCGGAGCGGGGATCGAAGTGCGCCGAGTTGAGGATCTGCCCCGCCGTCGAGTCACGGTTGGCGGCGAGCGCGACCAGCACATGCTCGGCACCGATGTAGGAGGCGCCGCGCGAGCGGGCGATCTCGTGCGCGTCCATGAGCGCCCGCTTGACCGCGGGGCTGACGGAGAGGGAGTTGCGGGGCTGCCCTTCCCCCACCTCGCGGTCGATCTCGGCGGCGAGCGCGTCGGGGTCGGCACCGGCCTTGGCCACCATGCTGCGCGTCGGCTCGGCGGTGAGCGCCGCTCGCAGCAGATGCTCGGTGTCCAGGTCGTTGCTGCCGTGCTCGGCCGCGTACGACGCCGCGTCGGAGACGAGCTGCCGGGCCGGCTCACTCATCAGCCGCAGGAAGTCGTAGTAGCGCGGGTCGCTGTAGCGCCCACCGCTGCCGCCGGACCTGGCTTGCCCGAGGAAGCGTGCGATGAACTCTTCGAACGGGTCCCGACCGAAGTCCCCGGGACCCATGTATCCGCTGGTCATAGTGGATCCGTCCCGCTGACCCGACCGAGCCGGGCCACGCTGTGCTGATTCCGAGTGGCTACTCGTGCGGGGGTTCCCAGGTGTGCGGGTATGACACGTGGGCCGGATCTGCACCGGCCCGGGGCGTCCTCGCGTCGATGCGGTCGTGCGTCACCGTACGTACCCGGTTTCATCCGGTGACGGAGCGGCGGCACCCGGTGACCGGCGGTGGCGTGTCGTAGGGGAGCCTTGGGGGAGGGGTCTCGGGCGATGCGGCGTCGTCCGCCGCGATCCCCGGCCCGCCCGTCGGTTCAGCAGGCAACGGCGGCCCCGGGAGGGCGGGAAATCGTCTGTCCGGACGGCGTCCGGATGGCGCACGCCCGTTCGACCGGACGGCGTGCCCGGTGTGAGGAACCCCTCGTTCCTGTCCGATGGTTGACAGTGATGTATTCGTGATGAATGACATCGGTGATTCGGGGCAGAGGCCGCCACAGGCCGGGACTCTCCGGCCTGGTGGCTTCACAACCTGACCGCAAAGGATGAACGCGTGGCTGCGCAGACATCGGCCGGAACATCTGACCAGAAGCCGGAGTCGAGATCTCCGGCGCCGCCGGGAGGCGGCTCGATCTCGCGATGGGTCTTCTACCCGTCGGCCCTCGTCATCCTGCTCTTCGTGCTCTATGCCGTGATCGGCCAGGACACGGCCGCGGAACAGGTGCAGAAGGTTCAGGACGAGATCGTCGGCAACCTGAGCTGGTTCTACATGGCTCTGGTGTCGCTCTTCGTGATCTTCGTCATCTGGATCGGTATCGGTCGCTACGGGGACATCAAGCTCGGCAAGGACAACGAGAAGCCCGAGTTCGGTACCGGCTCCTGGTTCGCCATGCTGTTCGCCGCCGGTATGGGCATCGGCCTGGTCTTCTGGGGCGTCGCCGAGCCGCTGAACTTCTTCCACGCACCGCGGCCGGGCATCGGCGAGGGCGCCCCGGCCCGGGAAGAGTTCGCGATGGTGCAGACGTTCCTGCACTGGGGCATCCACCCGTGGGCGATCTACGTGGTGGTCGGCCTGGCCGTCGCCTACTCGGTGCACCGCAAGGGGCGCCCGGTCTCCATCCGCTGGGCACTGGAGCCGATCTTCGGCAACAAGGTGAACGGCGTCTGGGGCAACGTCATCGACTCCGTCGCCGTCATCGGCACCCTCTTCGGCGTGGCCACCTCGCTGGGCCTCGGCGTCATGCAGATCGCCAGCGGAATGAACTTCCTCGGCTGGGTGGACAACCCGAACAGCAAGCTGCTGCTCGTCGTACTGATCGCCTGCATCACCGGCATCGCCACGGTCTCGGTGGTGACCGGTATCGGCAAGGGCATCAAGTGGCTGTCCAACATCAACATGGGCATGGCCGCCCTCATCATGATCTTCGTGCTGGTCGCCGGCCCGACGGTGTTCATCCTCAACGGACTGGCGCAGGACGTCGGCGGATACCTGCAGAACGTGCTGCAGCTCAGCTTCGACACCGGTGCCGCCCACGGTGAGGAGGGCACCAGCTGGGTCAACGGCTGGACCGTCTTCTACTGGGGCTGGTGGATCTCCTGGGCGCCGTTCGTGGGTATCTTCATCGCCCGTATCTCCCGCGGCCGCACGGTCCGCGAGTTCGTGTGCGGTGTCCTGCTGGTGCCCACCCTGCTGACCTTCGTCTGGTTCGCCATCTTCGGCGGTACCGCGCTGTTCCAGCAGATGAACGACAAGCACAACTACATCCACGACGGCGCTGTCAGCACCAACAACGCGCTGTTCGAGATGCTGGACACGCTGCCCGGCGGCACCTTCGTCGCGGGCGTGTCGATCCTGCTGATCGTGCTGTTCTTCGTCACGTCCTCCGACTCCGGCTCGTACGTGGTCGACATGCTCGCCTCCGGCGGCGACCCGAACCCGCCGGTCTGGAGCCGGGTCTTCTGGGCGCTGGCCGAAGGCGCCGTCGCCATCGCGCTGCTGCTGGCCTCCGATCTGGAGGGCGGAGCCGCGTCGCTGAACACACTGAAGACCGCGGCCATCGTCATCGCGCTGCCGTTCAGCATCGTGATGATCGGTATGTGCATCGCCACCTTGAAGTCGTTCCATCAGGAGCGGCAGGCGTATCTGAGGGCCAAGGAGCAGAAGCAGCAGGAGGAGCTGATCGACCAGACCGTGGCCGCCATCGAGGACAGCCTGGAGAGCGGGACGCTCTCCGACGCGGTCGACGCCTCGAAGAGCTCGACCAACGGTAAGGACTAGCACCACCGACCGTCGCCTGTGCCGGGGCCGCAGTCTTCGAGACTGCGGCCCCAGCCCGTTTCGGTGGCTGCGTCCGGCCGCTTCCCGAGGGGAAAGGTGGCGACGTCCGGGTGCTTCCGGTGCTCAGGACGGCTGCAGCAGGGACACGGAAGGGTGCCGGTGCCGAGGACGGCCGGTGAATTGCTTATCGTCTTCCGGTACGAACAATCTGCGAACAATCGTGGTATCAGTCTGCGGGGCGGAGGACGTTGTGGTGACCCGGTGGCGGCCACGTGTACGACACCCGGCGCAGATGGTCGTGGCCGGCTTCGCCATGGCGATCGCGCTCGGGACGGGGCTGCTGATGCTGCCGGTCGCCAAGGCCGGGTCGGGTTCGGCGTCCGGGCTGGAGGCCGTGTTCACCTCCACCTCCGCCGTCTGTGTGACCGGACTGATCGTGGTCGACACCCCCGAGTACTGGAGCGGATTCGGCCAGGTGGTGATCCTGGCGCTCATCCAGGTGGGCGGCTTCGGGATCATGACCTTCGCCTCCTGGCTGGTGCTGCTGGTCTCGCACCGGATGGGGCTGAAGGCGCGGCTGACCGCCGCCACCGAGACCAAGACCCTGGGCCTGGGCGACGTCCGTACGGTCGTCGTCCGCGTGGTCAAGGTCAGCCTGCTGCTGGAGGCCGTCACCGCGGTGATCCTGACCGTGCGGTTCGGCACCACCTATGACGAGTCCTGGCCGCGGGCGCTGTGGCTCGGTGTCTTCCACGCCGTCTCGGCGTTCAACAACGCCGGCTTCGCCCTGTACTCGGACAGCATGACGGGGTTTGTCACCGATCCCTGGATCTGTCTGCCCATAGCGGGCGCCGTGATCGCCGGCGGGCTCGGATTCCCGGTGCTGTTCGAGTTGCGCCGCCGGTTCCGCAAACCGCGTTCCTGGTCCCTGCACACCAAGATCGTGCTCGGCGCGTCCGGCATCTTCCTGGTCGGCGGCAGCCTTTTCGTCACCGCACTCGAATGGGGTAACCCGGCGACACTCGGCCCGTTGGACGTCCCCGGGAAGATTCTGGCCGGGTTCTTCCAGGGCGTCATGCCGCGCACGGCGGGCTTCAACAGCGTGGACATCGCGCAGATGAACCCGGCCACCTGGCTGGGCACGGATGTGCTGATGTTCGTCGGCGGCGCCAGCGCGGGCACCGCGGGCGGCATCAAGGTCACCACCTTCGCGGTGCTGTTCTTCGTGATATACGCCGAGATCCGCGGCGAGGCCGCGGTCAACATCTTCCATCGGCGCCTGCACGGCGACCTCCAGCGGCAGGCCCTGACCGTGGTGCTGCTGTCGGTGGCCGCCGTCGCCACCTCGACGCTGGCCTTCATGGTCTTCACCGACTTCAGCCTGGACCAGTCGCTGTTCGAGGTCACCTCCGCCTTCGCCACCGTCGGTCTGTCCACCGGCATCACCGCGGGGCTGCCCGGCGGCGAGCAGGCCCTGCTGACCGCGCTGATGTTCATCGGCCGCCTCGGACCCATCACCATCGCCTCCGCGCTCGCCCTGCGTCTGCGTGTCCGTATGTACGACCTTCCCGAGGAGCGACCCGTCATTGGCTAGGAAACGCACCCCCAAGAGCCGCCGCGGCACTCGGCAGGACTCCGTGGTCGTCATCGGGCTCGGCCGCTTCGGCCGTTCCCTCGCGCTGGAACTCGTGGACGAGGACACCGAGGTCCTCGGCATCGACGAGGATCCCGAGGTCGTCCAGTTGCTGTCCGGCTCGCTCACCCACACGGTGCGGGCCGACTCCACCAAGGAAGACGCCCTGCGGCAGCTCGCGGTCCACGAGTTCGACCGTGCCGTCGTGGCCATCGGCACCGACCTGGAAGCCAGCATCCTCACCGCCTCGCTGCTGATCTCCTTCGGCATCGAGAACGTGTGGGCCAAGGCCACCAGCGAGGCCCACGGCCGCATCCTCACCCAGCTCGGGGTGCAGCACGTCGTCTATCCCGAGCACGACATGGGCCAGCGCGTGGCCCACCTCGTACGCGGCCGCATGCTGGACTACATCGAGTTCGAGGACGACTTCGCGATGGTCAAGACCGATCCGCCCGCGGACGTCCTCGACGTCCCCCTGTCCCACAGCGCGGTCCGCACGCGGTACGGCATCACCGTCGTCGCCATCAAGCGTCCCGGCGAAGGCTTCACCTACGCCACCCCGGAGACGGTGGTGAAGGCCGACGACACGATCATCGTGGCCGGCCGTACCAGGGCGACCGAACGCTTCAGCGAACTGGGCTGACCTCGGCAGACTGCCGCTCGCGCGTAATTTCTCGGAGCTTCGAATCCTTCTTGTTCCGGTCCGCGACCTCGGATACCCGCCGCACCAGACACGTCGTAATCGACGCAAATGAGGAGGATTTGGAACGCCCCACGTCTCCGTACGCCGATGTGCCGGTGGGCTGCCCGCCTCAGCGGGGGCAGCCCACCGGCGTCGTACGAAGGCGTCGGCGACCGTGGACCGACAGTCCCGGCAGGCTGGGCAGCACCGGGACTGTCGGCCCGGGCAGCCTAGCGGTGGCGCCCCCGGACCCGAGAAGGGCACACCGGGCGAGCGCCATCAGGCGCCCACAGGTGTGACATGCGGGTCATCCCCTCGGCCCAGGACGACGGGACGTGGCAGACCGCCCCATCGAGGTGCCCGTCCCCCCGGACCCGCTCGCCCGGCCGGGTGGGTCCCCGGTCTCGGCTGTCTGGCCGTCGGAAGGCGCCGGGCCGTCGGCGGACACGGGAGTGCGGCGGCAGGCCCGGACGACCGGGCGGACGCAGACCCGGCCTGCCCACTGCAGGCCGGCGGACAGCGCCAGTACGGCCAGGGACACGACGGCGTCGAGCCAGAAATGGTTGGCCGTCACGACGATGACCGCGAGCGTCAGCAACGGGTGCGCCAGCACCAGCCGGCGCACCCGGCTGCGACCCACCCGGATGACCGCGACGGCGACCACGACCGCCCAGGCCACATGCACGGAGGGGATGGCGGACAGCTCGTCGGCCACCACGCTCCCGGGGCCGCCGGTGTAGACCGACTGCCCGTAGCGTTCGGCCGTGTCGGCGAAACCGAGCTCCGGCACCAGGCGGGGCGGCGCCACGGGGACCAGTTGCACCACCAGCGACACGACCGTGACCAGCACGACGTAGGTGCGCACCCACGGGTACGTGGAGCGGTGCCGCCAGTACAGCCATACCAGCAACGCGGCCATCGCCCCGAAGTGCATCACCGCGTAGTAGTAGTTGGCGGCCTGCACCACCCATGGATGCGGCAGCACGACCTGCTGCCAGTCCACCTCGTCCGGCAGCCGAAGGCGCTGCTCCCAACGGTAGATCCACCGTGCTCGCTCCACGGCGGCGTCCAGATCCCCGGCCGACATCCGTGCCGGGACCTGCCAGACGAGGAAGACCGCGGAGATGATCCCGATCTCCCGCAGCAGCAGCGGAGCCCGGGGCCAGCGCCAGTGCCACAACGGCAGGCTCAGCGCCAGGAGGACCAGTGGCACTCCCGCGGACAGAAGCCAGGCCGCGGCTGCTCCCACCGTCAACGGCTCCCACTCCTTCCCGGCCCGCAGCGTCGGCGGCGCACGTGGGGCGGCAGGCTCGTGCGCAGCCACCCACACCTGTACGCCGCCGGCGGCCCTCGCCGGCCCGGCCGCTGCACACCACAGGAACGGGTGTCCACCGCCCCTCATGGTGGCGGCATCCATGGACAACTCGGATGATTGGTCGGTACCCCAGCGTTGCGCCGATTGCGAACAAGGCACCCGAAAAGCGGACAGAGTGAGCCTGTCTCCCCGTCGGCCCGCAACACCCGGTCCCGACCGCGCCGGGGGCCGCCGTACCGGGTGCCGAGCTGCTTCCAGGTGTGCGGCCAGGCGGAGGTGCGGCCATACTGAGGCACGTCACAGCGCGCCCAGCCACCGCGACCGAGGTGCTCCGGAGGGATACGGGTCATAACGAGCGACCAGCGCAAGGAAGCGTATCTGCGGCAGACCGACCGGAAGGAGCCGACTCCGCGACAGCGGCGACAGCTGATCAAGAAGGCGCGTCAGGGCAAGGAGTAGCCGGACAGCCCGGCGCGGCACCCACGAGGCCGGGCAAGAACATCTAGCCCGTCCGGCCCCGACCGCGCTGCCGGCGGTTCCGGTTCACTCGTCGGGTCCGACGGCCGAAGGTCCGGTGCCGGAGAATGTCCGGGCGGAAAGCGAGGCGGTGAGATGGCTCTGCGGGCGCCCTTGGCGGTCTTCGATCTGGACGGGACGCTGGCCGACGTCCGGCACCGGCTCACCTTTCTGCAGCAACGCCCTCGCGACTGGGACGCGTTCTTCGCCGCGGCGGTGGACGACCCGCCGCTGGCGAAGGGCGTGGCTCTGGCGCTGGAGACGGCCGAGCGGTGCGAACTGGCGTACGTCACCGGCCGTCCCGAACGCTGCCGGGCCGACACCGTGGAATGGCTCAGGACCCACGGCCTGCCCACCGGCAGGCTCCTGATGCGGGCCGAGGGCGACCGGCGTCCCGCCCGCGTCGCCAAACCGGCGCTGCTGCGGCAGCTGGCCCGGGAGCGCGCCGTGGCGCTGGTGGTCGACGACGACGAGCAGGTCAACGCCGCCTACGAGAGCGAGGGCTTCCTGGTGCTCCACGCCGACTGGATGCCGGCCCCCGCGGTCCTGGAAGCGGCACAGGAACGGGAAGGGCGTACCTGACCCGGGCCGCCGCCGACGCAGCGCCGCTGTGTCAGCGGCCCCCGGCAGAATGCACGCTGTGAGTCTCCACTACGAAGTCGTCTTCAACTGCTTCCTGCGCCGGCACACCCCCGAGCCGGTCCTGACGGCCCTGCGCTGGCACCTTGAGCTCGACCGTGAACGCCCGGCGGACCTGGATCCCGAGATACACACCTTTCCCCTGCTCGCCCCCGACCCGGACAGCCGCCTGCCCGGGGGCGACATCGCCTCCCTGCGGCTCCAGTCCCGCGGCTTCGCGGCCGGTGGTGAACTCCGTGCCTGGGGGCTCCTCAGCCGCAACTACTGGCTCGACGACGACCTGGGCGAGCTCGTCACCATCCTGGACCTGCTCGCACCCCATGTGGAGGAGCCGGGCTTCGGCGGATACTTCCGGGAGGAGTACGACACCGAGCTGACCGTCCTCACCTTCCGGAACGGCGGTTACGGGCCGTTCACGTTCTGACCGGGCTCGCCCGTAGTCGGCCCTCCTCCAGATGACGGGCGGGCACACCGCGGGTGCGGAAGACGACGTGGCGGGTGTCGTACAACTCCCGGTCCCGGTGGAGGACGCGGTCCGAGTACGGCTGCAGCCGAGCAGGTCGGTGGAGCCTGTCAGGAGCGCAGGGCGTCGACGGCGAGGTGCGCCGCGGTGCCGATGACGGCGTCCGCCGCGGGCAGGATGGCGGCCGGGCTGGCGGCGCGGGTGAAGACGGCGACGGCGTAGCGGCCGCGGTCGGGGTACTCGACGACGCCGACCTCGTTGCGGAGGGTCGGCGCGCTGCCGGTCTTCCCCGCCACATGGACATCGTCGAAGGGGAAGCCGGAGGCCAGCCGGTGCGGCCACACCTGCAGGCTCAGGAGACGGCGGATGGCGGCGCTGTGCTGCGGGGCGCAGGCCTCGTCGCGCCAGACAGCGCCGAGCAGCCGTGTCATGTCGCGCGGGGTGCTGCGGTTGGTGCTTGCGGGGTCCAGCGCGCGGAGGCGGGCGAGGACCCGCGGGTCGGCCAGGGCCTGCGGACCGACGTGCCCGGTGTCCTCCTTGAGAGTGGCGACGAACTCGCCGAAGGTCTGGACTGCATGGGTGCGGGTGAGACCCAGTCGCCGTGTGGTGGCGTTCACCGCCTCGAGGCCGACACGGTGCAGGAGGAGATCGGCGGCGGTGTTGTCGCTGACGGCCATCATCAGATAGGCGGCGTCACGGAGCGAGACCCGGGCCGGATCGAGCATGGCGGACAGCCCGGTGGGCCCGGGGGTACGGCCGTCCGGCGGGCACTCGGTCTGTTCCGTCAGCTCCAGGCGCCCCTTCTCGGCCTGCTGGTGGAGGGCGACGAGCACGCAGACCTTGTGGACGCTGGCGGTGACGACCGGGTGGTCGGCGCCGGCGTCGACCTGGGCACCGGAGTCGATGTCCACGGCGTGCAGCCAGCCGGTGACGCCGGCTTCCGCGAAGGCGGCGCGGATGCGGTCCCGGGCTCGGGCATGGGCGCGGGCGTGGGTGCGGGGCTCTGTCATATCCAGTACTCCGCCGCCGGGCGCAGATGCGTCGGGCCCGAGGGCAGGTCGGGGCCGACAGCGGCGGTACGGCCCAGGGAATCGGTGACGGTGTCGGCGAAGGCGCGGACGGCGGCGTCCCCCCGCCCTTTGAGCCAGGCCGCCGAGTGGCGCCAGGCCAGTGGGGCGCCGCTCAGCGGGCGCCAGGTGAGATCGGGGTCCCGGGTGTCGTACGCGTCGCGCGGACCGAAGGCCACGGCCCTGCAGGACAGCAGCAGACCCCGGGTGAAGCTGCTGCCGTGACCGTGCCGGACGGCGGCGGGGGTGTAGCCGTGCCGGGCGCAGGTGGTCAGTAGATCGTCGTGCACGGCGGGGGCGTGCGCGCGGGGAAAGAGGATCAGTTCGTAACCGCTCAGCGCGCTCAGCGGAACGGTGTCCAGACGGGCGGCCGGGGCGGCGTGCGGCAGCAGGACGCCCAGTTCGTGGCGGAGGACGGGGCCCAGTTCCAGTCCGGACACATCGCAGGGATGGTGTATGAGCCCCACATCCAGATCGTGCGAGGCGAGCCGGGCAAGCTGCTCGGCCGTCGGCAGTTCGTGCAGCTCCAGCTCCACACCACCTTGCCGCTCCTGGAAGCCGGCCAGGGTCGCCGCCACCATCTCGCCGGTGATGTCGGGGGAGAGCGCGGCGCGCAGCAGTCCGCTGTGCCCGTCCTGGATACGGCGAGCAGTGGCCATCAGCGCCTCGGAGCGGGCCAGCAGCTGACGGGCCTCGTCCAGCAGGAGCGTGCCGCCCTTGGTGATCGTCACCCGGCGGCTGGAGCGCTCGAAGAGGCGCACGCCCAGCTCCCGCTCCAGCCGCTGGATGCGTTGCGACAGGGGCGGCTGTGCCATGCCGAGACGCTGGGCGGCACGGCCGAAATGTGACTCTTCTGCAACAGCCACAAAACACTGCAGGTGCCGTATCAGGTCCACGACGAGGAACCATATCGTGAATTGATCGATGCGAGAGCAATATCGGTCTTGGACGTCATGCTGCGGCTGCGGCTTTCCTCAGGGCATGGAAGAGCCCGAGCGTCCGAAAGACCACGAGCGATGAACAGACTCCTGCGGCACACGGCTGTCTTCTGCGGCCTGCTGCTGTTGACCCTGCTGGCGCGGGCGACCTGGCTGCAGTTCGTCCAGGCGGACAGCCTGGCGGACGACCCCAGCAACCGCCGGGTGCGGATCGCGGCCTTCGCCCAGCCGCGGGGCGACATCATCGTCGGCGGCACCGCGATCACGGACTCCCGCAAGACCCCCGGCTCGGACCTCGCCTATCGGCGTGTGTACCGGGACGGCCCGATGTACGCCCCGGTCACCGGCTACCTCTCCCAGGCCCAAGGGGCCACGTTCCTCGAAGGCGTGCACAGCGACCTGCTCGCCGGCGAGGACGTCAGGCCGGCGAAGAACCCGCTCGACGCCGTGATCGGCAGGAAACCGCACGGCGGCGATGTCGTCACCACTATCGATCCGGCGGCTCAGAAAGCCGCCTACCAGGGGCTGACGGACCTGGACGCCAAGGGCGCCGTGGTCGCGCTCGACCCGCGGACCGGCGAGATCCTCGCCCTGGCGAGCACGCCGTCCTACGACCCCTCCGACTTCGCCGGCCTCTCCGCGCGGGAGAGCGAGAAGTTCACCGAGCTGGAGCGGGACAAGGACAAGCCGCTGAGCAACCGGGCCATTCGGGAGGCCTACCCGCCCGGCTCCACGTTCAAGATCCTCACCGCGGCGGCCGCCCTCGAACACGGCACGGTCACCGACATCGACCGCCCCCTCGACATTCCCGCTCCCTACCGGCTGCCGCAGAGCAGCACGACGATCGGCAACGTCGTGCCCGACTCGCAGTGCGACGGTGTCTCGATGCGGACCGCCCTGCGGTGGTCCTGCAACAACGTCTTCCTCGACACCGCGTGGAAGACCGGCAAGGGCAAGATGCGCGAGACGGCGGAGAAGTTCGGCTTCAACGCCGAGCAGTTCACGCCCGTCCGCACCGCCGCCAGCAGCTACCCGAAACGGCTCGACGCACCCCAGACCGCGCTGACCGGAATGGGCCAGGGCAGCTTGACCAGCACCCCGCTGCAGATGGCCATGGTCACTGCGGGCATCGCCAACGACGGCAAGGTCATGAAGCCCCACCTGGTCGACGAACTGCGCGGCCCCGGCCCGAAGACGATCGAGAGGAGCACCCCGGAGGTCCTCGACCAGGCAGTCTCCGAGGCCACCGCACGGCAGGTGCAGGACATGATGGAGCACACCGTCATGCACGGCACCGCTGACAAGGTGCGTATCCCCTCGGTGACGGTCGGCGGCAAGCCCGGTACCGCCCAGCGCGGCGCCGATGTCCGCGACAAACGCCCCTACGCCTGGTCCGTCGCCTACGCCAAGCAGGCCGACGGCACCTCCCCGGTCGCCGTCGCGGTCTTCGTCGACCCCGAGGACATGGACATCTCCCGCTCCGAGATCGCCGGAGGCCGCCTGGGCGCCCCCGTCGCCAGATCCGTCATCCAGGCCGTCCTGGACCGAGAGGACGAACAGTGACACGCATAACCCAGCCCGAGGACGAGCCCGGCACCGCGGAAGCCTCCACGGGGCCGGTGCGGCCGGACGTCGACACCGATACCGACATCGGCACTGATACCGAGACCGAGATCGGCACTGATACCGAGACCGAGATCGGCACCGAGATCGGCACCGAGACCGGCACCGGGACCGGCGCCGAAGAGAGGGCGCTGTCGGAGCACATCCGCGACGCCGACACTGAGGGGCCGGACGCCGACGGTCCGGACGCCGACGATACGGACACGGACGATCCGGACACGGACGTCCCTGGCGACGACGTCCCCGGCGTCGACGACAAGGAGTGGACCGAGGACCGGACCCTGGAAGAGCCCCACGAAGCCCCGCAAGCGACGAGCACCGCGCCGAGGGAGCCGAGCTCCGCGTCTGCCCTGGACCCTGCCCCGGCGCCCGGGACGACTCCACCCGAGGTGACGGCGGGGCGCCGCCTGGACATCCGAAGCCCCCGGGTCTGGGTCGCGGTCGCGCTCGTACTGGGCCTCGTCCTGGCGGCAGTGCAGACGGTCCGACCGCTGCCCGCCCCGGACGCGGCGCACGCCTCCTACACGGTCCCCGGGCACTTCGCGATGCCGTGGCCGGGGGAGGGCCAGGCCGCTGTCACGCTTCCGGGGACGGGAGTTGTCGGCACCCACGGCAGGCAGCGGCCCGTGCCGACCGCGAGCGTCGCCAAGGTGATGACCGCCTACGTTCTGCTCACCGAGCGGCCGCTCCGCAAGGGCGAGGAGGGGCCCATGATCGAGGTCGACGCCAAGGCGGTGGAGGAAGGCAGGTCCAAGCACGAGTCGCGGATCGAAGGGCTGACGGCAGGTCAGAAATTCAGCCAGCGCGACATGTTGAAGATGCTGATGATTCCCTCGGGAAACAATATCGCCCGCCTGCTGGCCCGCTGGGTGACCGACAGC
Organism: Streptomyces sp. B15; assembly: GCF_018070605.1. Taxonomy (NCBI): domain Bacteria; kingdom Bacillati; phylum Actinomycetota; class Actinomycetes; order Kitasatosporales; family Streptomycetaceae; genus Streptomyces; species Streptomyces sp. B15. Next base: position 9,535 of record NZ_JAGPXJ010000038.1, on the reverse strand, counting down.
CGCACGGAGGCCACCTTCGTACGGAAGATGAACGCCGCCGCGCGGAAGCTGGGGATGAAGGACACCACCTACACCGATCCCAGCGGTCTGGACGCCGCGACCGTCAGTACGGCCGTCGACCAACTGAAGCTGGCGGAGGCGGTGATGCGGTTCGACGCCTTCCGCGCGGTCGTCGCACTGCCGAGCGCCACGGTGGACGGTCTCGACGAACCGCTGATCAACAACATGGACAAACTGCTGATGTCCGAACTGAGCATCAGGGGCATCAAGACCGGGTCCAACACGCCGGCCGGCGGCACGCTGGTGTGGGCCGCGTACAAGACCGTGGGCGACAGGACGCCGCTGATCCTCGGCACCATGCTGGACCAGCACTTCGACGGTGCCGATCCCAACGGGGCCGACAGCCTCACCCTGGTCAAGGACAACAGTAAGAAGATCGTGCGGGCGATCCGGGCTTCGCTCACCTCGGCAACGGCCGTCCGCAAGGGCCGGGTGGTCGGCTATCTGGACGACGGTCTCGGTGGTCGCACCCCGCTGGTCACCGAGGAGGACTTCACCGTCGTCGGGGTCCCCGGACAGCGGGTGGAGTTGCGCGTCACCGCTCGCGGTGCGCCGCTCCCGCGCTCCGCGAAAGCCGGCACCGAGGTCGGTTTCCTGACAGCGGGCAGTGGCCCGGACGCCGTGAAGGTCCCGGTCACCCTGCGCAACGAACTCTCTTCACCGTCCTTCATGGCGAAGCTGACCCGCTGGAGTTAGACAGATGCCCTACCGTCCGTCCCCGTCCTCCCCGTCCCTGTACTACGCCCAAGCCGACCCCTCCCGTCGCGCGTTGCTGGTGGCTGCCGCTGTGCTGCCCCTGGCGGGATGCGGCACGGGCGAGCAGACGCCCTCCGGATCGTCCCCGTCCCCGTCCTCGACGGGGCGCCGCCGCTCGTCCGTGTCCCCGTCCGTGTACCGGGCGCGGTTCACGGCGCTCGAACGAAAATACGGCGCCAGGCTCGGCGTCTACGCCCTGGACACCGGTAGCGGCGCCACGGTGTCCTACCGTGCGGACGAACGCTTCGCGTTCTGCTCCACGTTCAAGGCGTTCGCGGCGGCGGCTGTTGTGCACCGCAACCCGCGCAGCCATCTGGACAAGCGGGTCACCTACACCGAGGCCGACGTGGACTCCATCTCACCGGTCACCGAGGACCACGTCGCGACCGGCATGACCATCAGACAGCTGTGCGACGCGGCCGTGCGTTACAGCGACGGCACCGCCGGGAATCTGCTGATGCGCGACATCGGCGGCCCTGAGCAGTTGACGGCATACCTGCGCGGTCTCGGCGACAAGGTCAGTCGGATGGACAACTACGAGCCCGAGCTGAACCAGGTCCGGCCGGGTGACCCGCGTGACACCACCACCCCCGAGGCGGTTGCCGCCGACTACCGCAAGCTCGTTCTGGGGGACGCGCTGAGCGGCGACGAACGCGCCCTGCTCAAGGGCTGGCTCCTGCGCAACACCACCGGTGTCGGCAAGAAGCGTATCCGGGCCGGGGTCCCCCGCGGCTGGAAGGTGGCCGACAAGACGGGAACCGGCAACTGGGGCCGGGCCAACGACATCGCCGTCGTATGGCCGCCGCACAAGGCCCCGCTCGTGATGGCCGTCCTGTCCGACCGGCCCGGCTACCGCGCCAGGCCCAAGAACTCCCTGATCGCAAAAGCGACCGAGCAGATCGTCTCCGTCCTCACCTGAGGGCTCCGGTGCGTGCCCCGCGGGCCCTACGGAGGCGTCGGCCGACCCGCGCGGCGGCCGACGCGAGTACGGGTCATCGGGTGGGGAGTGCGGTGAAACCCCGGCCGCTGCACCGGCCGGTCGGGCCGGTGGGGGTGACGCCTGGGGTGTGGGCGGGACCGACGGTGTGGGCGGGGAGCGGGGGCAGGTGGGTGTGCACCTCGAAGACCCCGCTGAGGCGGGCGTGCGTGAGGATGCGCAGGAAGTGGCCGCTGTCGGAGACGAGCCGCAGTCTGCCGTGCCGCGCCAGTGTGCGGTTCCGGGCCCGGCACAGGAGACGCAGGCCGCTGCAGTCCAGGAAGGACACGGGCCGCAGGTCCACCACCAGATCGGGGCGCCGACCGGTGGTCAGCGTATCGAGCAGGGCCGCCAGCGGAGGCGCTGTTCTCAGGTCGATCTCGCCGCCCAGCTCCACGACAGTCACGCCGCTGTCGAGGCGTTCTGCATGGAAGGGCACGAATGCGCGGGTGTTCTCGGACATGGACCGAGAAAAGCCGGTTCGGCCGGTCGCACGGTAGGGCCGGTCGGCCCCGTGCGTATGTTCGTTTCGGCCGGTGGTCGGCGGGTCGCTGCGGGGCGCGCAGGACGGTTCGGTTCCGCTGCGCCGCGTGCAGTTGTGCTGCGCACGGAAGAGGGGTTCGCGTCCGCCCAGGCACTGGCGTACGCGAACCCCTCGGGAGTGGGCCGCCGGTCGGTCAGACGGTGGTCTCCACCGACTTCGCGTCCTCGTCGGAGCCGTCCGGCTCACCGGCCTTGCGGGCGCGGACGAACTCCAGGAAGGAGTTCAGCTCCCGCTTGACCACCGGGGCGAGCAGGTAGAGGCCGATGATGTTGATGACGGCCAGTGAGAAGAGCACCGCGTCGGCCAGGTCGATCAGCGTCTGCAGGGTCAGCAGGGCACCCGCGACGGCGAACAGCGTGTAGACGGCCTTGAAGGTGAGGTCACTGACCTTGCTGCGGCCGAGGAGGTAGTGCCACGCCTTCTGCGAGTAGTAGCCCCACGTCAGCACGGTCGAGACGGCGAACAGCATCACCGCGACGGTGAGGACGTACGGGAACCAGGGCAGTACGGTCTCGAACGCGTCGGAGGTGATGGTGACACCGCCGATGGACTCGTCCGTGCGTGCCTTGGTCCAGCTATCGGGCCGGGCGATCACGATGGTGAGAGCCGTCATGGTGCAGACGACCACGGTGTCGATGAACGGCTCCAGCAGGGCGACCAGGCCCTCGCTGGCGGGGTGCTTCGTCTTGACCGCGGAGTGGGCGATCGGGGCCGAGCCCAGTCCGGCCTCGTTGGAGAAGGCCGCCCGCTTGAAGCCGATGATCAGCGCGCCGAGGACACCGCCGGCCACGCCCCGCGGGTTGAAGGCGCCCTCGAAGATCTCGACGATCGCGTCCGGGACGGCCCCGATGTTCGCCACGATGACGACCAGACAGGCGGCGATGTAGATGGCGGCCATCGCGGGGACCAGCCGGCTGGTGACGGTGGCGATGGAGCGGATGCCGCCGAGCAGCACGATGCCGACGACAGCGGCGATCAGGATGCCGAAGAACAGGGCGCCCGACGAGGAGCCCAGGGCGCCGTCCTCGCCGCCCGCGACGGAGACCAGCTGGGCGTAGCTCTGGTTGACCTGGAAGAGGTTGCCGCCGAAGAGGCCGAAGAAGAGCACCATGGCCGAGGCGAGGATCGCGAGAACCCGGCCGAGGATCTTGCCGTTCCGCCCGAAACGCTCGGTGAGCCCCTTGGGGAGATAGTGCATCGGGCCGCCGGAGACGGTGCCGTCCGGGTGCACCTCGCGGTACTTCACGCCGAGGGTGACCTCGACGAACTTGGTGGCCATGCCCAGCAAGCCGCAGAGGACCATCCAGAAGGTCGCACCCGCGCCACCGATGGAGACGGCGACGGCGACGCCCGCGATGTTGCCCAGACCGACGGTGCCGGAGACCGCGGCGGTCAGGGCCTGGAAGTGGTTGACCTCACCGGCTGACCCCTTCTCGTCGTATTTGCCCCTTACGACATCCACCGCCAGGCGGAACTTGCGTATCTGTATCAGCCCGAACCAGGCGGAGAACACGAGGCCGGCCACGACGAGCCAGGTGACGATGAGGGGCATTTCCGTCCCGCCGATCGGAACGGCGTAGAAGACGACTTCTCCCATCTTGGTGGCGATGGGTTCGACGAAGTCGCTGACGGCCTTGTCAACGGAGTTTGTTATGGAGTCGAGTGACAATGTGGTTACCACCTGTGGGGCGGGCCGGCGCATGGGAGACTGCGCCGCGGTGAGCGGACATGGAGCAGAACGCCGTCGTCCGATCGGCGAGGTGAGGGAATCGGTCCGCGGACTCGAACCACGATCGCCCTGGTAGTGATGTCGGTACCGGTCCTCCGCAGGGCCGGCGAGGGGTGGTGCCGGTTGCGGAGTTGCGTTGTTTTAGCATGTCATTGCGATTTCATGGGTGATGTAAATCACATAACGGCGAGTAGCTGTCGAAATTGCCAGCGAGCGTGACGTGACCGTTATGCGGACAGCCTCATCCCGTTATCGGGGTGAGGCGGCTGTGTGGCCGCGCACCCGTGGCCTGTGCTGCCGTTCTGGTTGTCTCCTGTGGTGTCGTTCGGCCGGCCGGCTGCTGTCAGGGGCTATCCAGGGTGGTGGAACCACGGCAAGGAGCACGCACGGTGGGAGACGCGGGATGAGCGCAGCCGACAACCTCACAAAGCGGACCGGGCCCCTGCGCCGGGCCATGCGCGGCCGGGACCCGGGGGAGGAGCACCGGGCGGCCACGCCCCTGGAGCTGCTGTTCGACCTGACGTTCGTGGTGGCGGTCTCGCAGGCTGCCGCCCAGCTCCACCACGCGCTGGCCGAAGGACACGTCGGGGACGGGCTCGTCGGCTATGTCGCCGTCTTCTTCGCGATCTGGTGGGCCTGGATGAACTTCACCTGGTTCGCCTCGGCCTACGACACCGACGACGTGCCCTACCGGCTGCTGACCCTGCTGCAGATGGCCGGGGTTCTGGTCCTGGCCGCGGGGGTGCCGGACGCCTTCCAGGACGGCGACTTCTCGGTGGTCGTGGTCGGCTATGTCCTGATGCGCCTCGCGATGATCGCCCAGTGGCTGCGGGCGGCGGCCGAACACCCCGGGGGCCGTGCCGCGGCGCTGCGGTACGCCGCGGGGATCGCCGTGGTGCAGGTCGGGTGGATCGCCCGGCTGTGGGCGCCCGGTGTGTGGGCGCCGGTCACCTTCGTGGTGCTGGTGGTGGCGGAGCTGGCCGTACCCGCATGGGCGGAGTCCCTGGGGCGTCGCACCACCTGGCACCCCGGCCATATCGCCGAGCGGTACGGGCTGTTCACCATCATCGTGCTGGGCGAGGTCATTCTCGCCAGCCTCGCCGCCGTCCAGTCCGCGCTGACGGACCACGGGCTGTCCGCCACCGTGGTGCTGATCGTCCTCGGCGGGCTGCTGCTCGTCTTCGCCCTGTGGTGGATCTACTTCGCCGGCAACGAGGCCGAGCTGACCTCCTTGCGTACCGCGCTGGTGTGGGGCTACAGCCACTACGTCGTCTTCGCCGCGCTGGCCGCCCTCGGTGCCGGGCTGGAGGTGGCCCTGGACGCCGTCGAGCACCACGCACATCTGACCGAGCAGTCCGCCGGCCTTTCCGTGGCCGTCCCCGTGGTGGTCGTGCTGCTGGTCCTGGGCGCGCTCCACCGGATCACCGGCACCGGAACGGTGGGGCACGGGCTGCTGGTGGTGGCCGGGGCGCTCGCGGTGCTCGGCCTGGGGTTCAGCCCTCCGCTGTTCGGCCTGGGCGGCGCCGTCCTCGGCATGGGGCTGGCCGTCGCCGCGACACTGGCGGCCACCATCGTCGCCCTCCGGCACGACGCCCCCAAGGAGAGCTGAGGCGGGCTTGGAGCCGCCGAGCGGGGCTCACTTCCTCTCCTTCACCCTGCTGACCTTCCCGGTCCTGGCGTCGACCAGGGCGTGGGTCCGGGGCGCCTCGGCGAGGGTGCCGCCGGTGAGGGTCACCTCCCACATGTCCTCGCCCTTCGCGTTCTTGCTGCTCGCGACCGCGTGCAGCTCCTGGTCGGGGTGCCGGTCGGCCGCGCGCTGCACGGCCTTCGCGATCGGTACCCGGAAGGTGTCGAACTTGCCGGCACCGTCGTCCGGTGTCTTGTCCTCGTGCTTGTCCGTGACCTCCGTGCCGTCGTCCGAGACGGTCACCGCCCATTCGGCACCGCTCTCCGCCGCGACCTTGATCTCCCATTCCGGCGTGCCCTCGTCGTCGCGCAGGAGGTGGTAGGCGGTGCCCCGCGACACGGCGTTCTCCGCCGTGCCCAGGGCCGTCAGCCCGTGACGTACGGACAGCGACACCTTTGCGGGGGAGGCGCTCTCCTCCGGGGAGAAGGTGGGGGAGGCCGTCGACGACGCCTCGCCCGCACCGGCGTACAGGCTGGAGTCGGAGGTGCTGCAGGCGGTCAGGCCGCCGATGCCCAGCAGCACGGCCGCCGCGCCGAGAAGGGCGGGGGCGGCGGCACCTGAACGGGACACGGCTCGGGATCGGAAGTTCGGCATGCCGCCCTCTGTACCACCGTGCGGCCGCTTCGGAACGTGTCGCAGCGCGCGAACCGCGCGGCGCGTGGTGGCCCTCCGTTCCGGCCCGTCCGCGCCCCCGGCGGGTACGCTCCGCCGGGAGCGCCGGTCTAGGCGATGGCCTCCTCGGTGCTTCCGGTGGCATCGGCGGGCCGGGAGGACGATGTGGGCCGCTGCTTCGGCGGATCCTCGGTGCGCGGCAGCAGACCGACGAGCACCACCGACGCGGCTGTGAGCGCGGCCGCGGCCAGGTAAGCGGCGGCGTAGCCGTCGGCGAGCTGCCCCGGACCGGGCTCGGCGCCGTCCGCGGCGGTCGCCGCGACGGCGACGGCGCCCAGAACGGCGAGGCCGAGCGCGCCGCCGATCTGTCGCGAGGTGTTGACCAGTCCGGCCACCACTCCCGCCTCCCGGGCGGCGGCACCCGTGGTCGCCGCGTCGGTCAGCGGGGTCATCAACAGCCCGATCCCGGTGGCCATCAGGACGCCGGGGCCCAGGATCGTGCCGAGGAAGGTGCCGTCGGCCGCCAGCACGACCCCCTGCCAGCCGAACCCGGCGGTGGTCACCACACCGCCCGCCGCCACCATCGTGCGGGTGCCGAACCGCCACATCAGCCGGGGCGCCACCTTGGACCCCACGATGACGCCCGCCGTGTGCGGCAGGAAGGAGAGGCCCGCGCGGACGGCGGAGTAGTCGAGCACGTTCTGCATGTAGAGCGACAGGAAGTACCACATCGCGAAGGCACCGGTCATGGCGACGAACGTCACGACATTCCCGGCGGCGACAGCACGCAACCTGAACAACCGGAGCGGCACGAGCGGTTCGGCCGTACGTGCCTCCACCGCGACGAAGGCCGCCAGCGCCAGCAACCCGCCCACCAGCGGGACCAGCACCTCGGCAGTGCCCCAGGACTGCGACTCGGTGCGGCCGATGCCGTACGCGAGGGCCGCGACGCCCAGGGTCACCAGAGCCGCTCCCGGCAGATCCAGGCCCCGCCGGGCGGTCCTCTCGTGCCGCTCCGCGAGCCCGAGCACGACCACGGCGACGACGAGCACCCCCACGGGCACATTGATCAGCAGCACCCACCGCCAGGACAGCAGGTCCGTCAGCAGCCCGCCGACCAGCCCGCCGGCCGCACCGCCGGCCGTGCCCACAGCGGCCCAGGTCGCTATCGCCCGGGTCCGGGCGGGCCCCTCGGGGAAGGTGGAGGTCAGCAGCGAGAGGGTGACGGGCGCGAGGACCGCCGCGCCGACCCCCTGGACGGCGCGCGCGACGATGAGCATCTCCGGGTCGCGCGCGAGTCCGCCCGCGAGGCTCGCGGCGGTGAACAGGCCCAGCCCCACCAGGTAGACCGGCTTCCGGCCGAAGAGGTCGGCGGCGCGCCCGCCCAGCAGCAGAAAGCCCGCGAAGGTCAACGCGTAGGCGTTCACCACCCATTGCAGGGTGCCGCTGCTCAGCGACAGCCCGTCGCGGATGCTGGGCAGCGCCACGTTGACGACGGACACGTCCAGGACGACGAGGAACTGGCCGATGCTGGAGGCCAGTACGACAGCCCACGCTCGGGCGGCGTGTCCGGTCGCCGGGGCCTCCTTCGAAGAGGTGCTGGGGAACGGTGACGTTCTGGATGACATGGCCGCCATCCTGCGCGCCCGCAGCCCGCACAGGCATCGGGAGAAGGTCCCAGCCGCCTCCACACCTTCGCCCTAGGGCTCGCCGGGCACGGACTCCGTCGACGAGGAGTGCCGGCGGGCGAGCGCCCATGTGCTCGGTCTACGCCATACCTCCGGAACCGGGGGCGGCCGACCGCGTCAGCTGGACGATGCGGTCGCGGACCTCCCGTGCCTGCGGATGCCGGCGGTAGGGGGCCAGCGAACGGCGAAGGGCGGTCAGGGCGGCGGTCGTACGGCGGGAGGCGGTGTGCGGGTGGTGCAGGCAGCTGTGCCGGCACTGGTCGAGCGCGGCCTCGAGGTCGCCCAGCTGCAGCAAGGTCTCGGCCAGCCGCGCGTGGGTGAGGACGAGCGGGATGTGGTGGCCCGCTGGGCGCTCGGCCAGCGAGTTGTGGAAGGCGGCGACGGCCTGCTTGCGGTCACCCAGGGCCAGCAGGACCTCGCCGCGCTGGTAGTGGAACGCCGCGGGTGGGTACCGCGTGAAGGGTTCGAGGAGGCCGGTGTCCGCCTCGGCGCCGGGCCGGGCGGCGTGGGAGCGCTCGGCGGCCAGCAGATCCGCCAGCGCCGCCTTTCGCTCACCGTCGGTGGCCCGCACCAGTGCGCGCCCCGCGTAGAGATAGGTCAGCACGTGGGAGGTCGCGGTGGCGGCCGCCACTTCCAGGGCTGTCCGCGACCACTGCCGGGCGCCTGTCGGGTCGTCCAGGCGCAGGGCCAGTACGCCCATGGTGCGCAGGGTGATCGCGTAGACGTTCCGGTCGTCGGCCCGGTATGCCAGCTCGAGAGCCGACCGGTAGCAGTGGTATCCGAGGTTCGGCAGTCCGGCGTCGGCGGCCATCGTGCCCAGCAGATGCATCAGCCGGGCGCTGCCGGTCAGCACCGTGGGGTCGAGCCTCCCGCCGTCGGGAGACGCCGTCAGCCGCGGGGCGACGTCGTCGGCCACGTAGGCACCGAGCGCGGAACGGGCGTGCGCGCCGCCGTACTTCTCCGACAGCTCGGCGAAGACGGTGACCATGTCCGCGAGGCGCGCGTCGGTGTGCGGCGCTGTGGTCCGCGCCGTACGGTCCGGCCGCTCGGAGCGCGGTCCGGTCGGCGGCGGCCAGGCAGGCAGCCTGACGTCGCCGGAGGTGAACATCTCCCGGTTGAGGGCGAGCCTGCGGGCCGGGTCCGCGTCGGCCCTGCACAGCGTCGTCAGACGTGCCACCGGGTCGACGGTTGGCGACACCACGTCGGTGGGGGTCCTGGTGGGTGCCGCGCTGTCCAGCCCGGTCTCGTCGGTGTGCACGGCGCGGCCCAGGCGGCGCCCGAACACCTGGGCCACCAGCCCGGGGACCGGTGAGCGCGGCCGGGACCCCTCCAGCCAGTGGGCGACAGCAGTCCGGTCGTAGCGCAGCCGGAGACCGTACCTGGTCCCCAGGGCGTTGACCGCGCGGGCCAGTTCGCCCGCGCTCCACCCCGACTCCGCGAGCAGTGCGGCGAGTTGCTGATTGGGTCTGCGACGGGCCATGGG
>NZ_JAGPXJ010000245.1:0-306 GCF_018070605.1 Streptomyces sp. B15 | reverse complement strand
AGGGTGTGGGCGATGTGGGTGGGGTGGTGGTGGGGGTTTTGGGTGAGCCAGTGGTGGAGGCGTTGGGCTTGTGCGGTCAGGGCGGTGGGTGTTTTGGCGGAGAGGGGCCAGACGACGGGGGTGTCGGAGCCGATGCCGTTGTCCCTGTCCCGTGCAGCGGGGGAGGCGTCGGCGGTGTTGGTGTCGTTGGGTGGTTCTTGGAGGATGAGGTGGGCGTTGGTGCCGCTGGCGCCGAAGCTGGAGATGGCGGCGCGGCGGGGTCGGTGGGGTGTGGGGTGCCAGGGTTGGGGTGTGGTGAGGAGGGTG
>NZ_JAGPXJ010000244.1:0-308 GCF_018070605.1 Streptomyces sp. B15 | reverse complement strand
TTGTACGGCCGTGCTCGTCAGACGGGCAAGATCTACACGCCCGGCGAATACGCGGTCATCACGTCGGCGGGCTGGCTGGAAGCTCCGGACCATGTTGTCGAGGCGCTGGGTCTGGCGTCCGGTAGTAGGGCGGTTCATCGCCGGAGGGTGACGAACAACCAGTCGGGCCCGATCACGCTGTCTAAGCGTTGTCCCGTAACTGCTGGTCAGGGGTGAGATGATCTTGCCGTGTCTGGTGTGATCACGGCGTCGCAGCCCTCCTGGATAGCCCCGTTCAGCGGGCTGAGCCCGCGCCAGTTCGGCAAGCT
>NZ_JAGPXJ010000243.1:0-333 GCF_018070605.1 Streptomyces sp. B15 | reverse complement strand
CAAAGATTGTTCGGCGGCGTCCTACTCTCCCACACACTCCCGCATGCAGTACCATCGGCGCTGAAAGGCTTAGCTTCCGGGTTCGGAATGTAACCGGGCGTTTCCCTCACGCTATGACCACCGAAACTCTGTTCAGGACAACAGGATCAAATGAATCCAGGTCCCAGAGTCTCCAAGCGAACAAGCACACTCTTCAGTTGAAGTGCGGTTGTTGTCTCAGAACCCACACAGTGGACGCGAGCCTCTATGGACAAGCCCTCGGCCTATTAGTACCGGTCACCTCCACACGTTACCGTGCTTCCAGATCCGGCCTATCAACCCCGTCATCTCCAG
>NZ_JAGPXJ010000037.1:0-63626 GCF_018070605.1 Streptomyces sp. B15 | reverse complement strand
CCGCCGCCACCACGAGGCGGCGGGGAGCGGACGGCGGACGGCAGACCCGCCGCAACCGGGCGCCGGCGGGCTCAGCCCCGCCGCGCGCAAGCGACGGCTGCTGCGGCAGCGGCTGATCGTCTTCGTGACGGTCACCCTGCTGGTCGCGCTCGGCATCGCGGCGGCTCAGGGCTGCGAGGGGCCGACCCGTGGCCTTGGCAGCGCCTCGCAGCAGGTGCCGTAGCCGCACGCCGTCGGGCCGAGGCGCCGCGGGCCCGAAGCGGGCGCGCCGCCGCGGCCGAGTTGCCCGATCAGCCGCGGGAGACGGCGTAGAAGGCGACGGCCGCGGCGGCGCCGACGTTGAGCGAGTCGACGCCGTGCGCCATGGGGATGCGGACCCATTCGTCGGCGGCGCGGAGGGCGCGGGCGCTCAGGCCGTCGCCCTCGGCCCCGAGCATCAGTGCCACCCGCGCGGCGCCGTCCGCGGTGACGGCGGTGTCGATGGGCACGGCCTTCTCGTCCGGGGTGAGGGCCAGCAGTTCGAACCCCGCGTCGCGTACCGCCTCCAGGCCGCCGGGCCAGCTGTCCAGCCGGGCGTAGGGCACGGCGAAGACGGCGCCCATGGAGACCTTGACCGAGCGGCGGTAGAGCGGGTCGGCGCAGTCGGGCGACAGCAGGACGGCGTCCATGCCCAGCGCGGCGGCGCTGCGGAAGATGGCCCCGATGTTTGTGTGGTCGTTCACCGACTCCATGATCACGACTCGGCGGGCCGTGGCCAGCAGTTCCCCGGGCGCGGGCAGGGGCTTGCGCTGCATGGAGGCGAGCGCTCCGCGGTGCACGTGGTAGCCGGTGACGCGCTCGGCCAGTTCCGGGCTGACGGCGTAGACGGGCGCGGGCACCTCGTCGATGACGTCCCGCATGACGTCGATCCACTTCGCGGACAGCAGCATCGAGCGCATCGCGTAGCCGGCCTGCCGGGCGCGGCGGATGACCTTCTCGCCCTCGGCGATGAACAGCCCCTCGGCGGGCTCGCGCTTGCGGCGCAGCTCGACGTCGGTCAGGCCCGTGTAGTCGCGCAGCCGGGGGTCGTCGGGATCGTCGACGGTGACGAGTCCGCGGGCCGGGGAGTCACCGGGTGTGTCGGGGGAGGATGCTGTAGCCACAGGCCGATACTGCCCTGTCCCGCTCGAAGTGCCAATGCGTCGTTACTGCCGCGTATCCGGGGGTTGCGTGCCCTGTAAGGGGCCCTCACCCGGGCTGCCGCACCGAGACCACGTCGCCGATCACGACGACGGCCGGGGGCCGTACCTCCTCGGCGGCTGCGCGTTCGGCCGCCGTCGCCAAGGTGGCGTCGACGCGGCGCTCGCTCGCCATGGTGCCTTCCTGGATGATGGCGACGGGAGTCTCGTCGGGGCGGCCGTGCGCGCGGAGGGCCGCGGCGATGGCACCGAGGTTCTCGACGGCCATCAGCAGCACGAGGGTGCCGCGCAGCCTGGCCAGCGCGGGCCAGTCCACCAGCGACCGGGGGTCCTCGGGGGCGACATGGCCGCTGACGACGGTGAACTCATGGGCCACGCCCCGGTGGGTGACGGGGATGCCGACGGCGCCGGGGACGCTGATGGAGCTGGAGATCCCCGGTACGACGGTGACCTGGACCCCCTCGGCCGCGAGCTGTTCGGCCTCCTCCATGCCCCGTCCGAAGACGAACGGGTCGCCGCCCTTGAGGCGGACCACGGAACGACCGGCCTTGGCGTGCTCGACCAGCACGGCGTTGATGGCCTCCTGCGCCATCGCGCGCCCGTAGGGGATCTTCGCCGCGTCGATGACCTCGACGTGCGGGGGGAGTTCGTCCAGCAGGTCGCGGGGGCCGAGCCGGTCGGCGACCACGACATCGGCCTGGGCCAGCAGCCGGCGGCCCCGCACCGTGATCAGATCCGGGTCGCCGGGCCCGCCGCCGACCAGGGCGACGCCCGCGGTGCGCGGCCCGCGCTGTTCCGCGACGAGCGTGCCGTCCCCGAGGCGGGCGACGATGGCGTCCCGGACGGCGGCCGAGCGGCGCGGGTCGCGGCCGGCGGCACCCTGCGCCCCGCTGGTGAGGACGGCGACGGTGATGCCGTCGCTGCGGCCGGTCGCCGGGGTCCACGCGGTGCCCTCGTCCGCGTCGTCCGTACGGACGCACCACACACGGCGGGACTCGGCCTCGGCGACGATGGCCGCGTTGACCTCGGGGTCGTCGGTGGCCGCCAGCGCGTACCAGGCGTCCGCCAGGTCACCGGGTCGCCAGGTACGGCGCTCCCAGGTGATCTCCCCACCGGTCACCATCGCCTCGACGGAGGGCGTGACCTCGGGTGCGACGACCGTGACGTCCGCCCCCGCCGTCAGCAGGGCCGGAAGGCGGCGCTGCGCCACGGTGCCGCCGCCGACCATCACGACGCGGCGCCCGGCCAGGCGGAGTCCTACGGGGTAGGCGGGAGTGGCGGAGGTTTCCGACATCTGGGACGGCATCCTTCTCGGGGAGCGGGCCGGCTCACATACCGAGCCGACGACGATGCCGCTGCGGCGATGGAGCGGCCGGGGGACGGTGAGGGACAGCCTATGCGGGACGGCGCGGTGGTGCTGTCTCGCAGATCACGACCGGGACGAACACCCCACCGCGGGACAGGCGACCACAGCACCGAGGTGGGCGGATGCGGCCGTTCCGGAGGCGGCGGCCCCACCACGGGTTGGGCACGGCGGCCGTCCCGGCGCGGGTGCCGGGACGCCCACCGCCCCGCGGTGCGGCGCGGCGCGTCAGCTCTTCTCGGTGACGCCCGCCGCGTCGAACGTGGCGACCTCGTGCATCGCGCGGGCCGCGCTTTGCACCATGGGCAGCGCCAGCAGCGCGCCCGTTCCCTCGCCGAGCCGCAGATCGAGGTCGACCAGCGGCCGCAGCCCCAGCTTGGTCAGGGCCGCGACATGACCGGGTTCCGCGCTGCGGTGCCCGGCGATGCAGGCGGCGAGCGCCTCGGGCGCCACAGCACGCGCCACCAGCGCGGCGGCCCCGGCGCTGACACCGTCGAGGATCACGGGCGTACGCAAGGAGGCGCCGCCCAGGATCAGCCCGACCATCGCGGCGTGCTCCAGCCCGCCGAAGGCGGAGAGCATGCCCAGAGGATCGGCCGGATCGGGCTGGTGGAGCTCCAGCGCCCTGCGGACGACCTCGACCTTGCGGGCGTGCGTCTCGTCGTTGATGCCCGTACCGCGCCCGGTGACCTCTGTCGGGTCGGCTCCCGTGCAGGCGGCGATCAGCGCCGCGGACGCCGTGGTGTTGGCGATGCCCATCTCGCCGGTGAGCAGGGCCTTGTTGCCCGCCGCGACGAGATCGCGGGCGGTCTCGATGCCCACCTCCAGGGCACGTTCGACCTCCTCCTGGGTCAGCGCGGGCCCCGCGGTCATGTCCGCGGTGCCTGCCCGTACCTTCCGGGGCAGCAGACCTGGGGTGGTGGGCAGTTCGGCCGCCACACCGACGTCCACGACACACACCTCGGCGCCCACCTGGTTGGCGAACGCGTTGCAGACGGCCCCGCCGTCCAGGAAGTTGGTCACCATCTGCGCGGTGACCTCCTGGGGCCAGGGCGTGACGCCCTGCGCGTGCACCCCGTGGTCTCCCGCGAAGACCGCGACGGCGGCCGGCTCGGGTACCGGTGGCGGGCACTTGCGGGACAGACCGCACAGCTGCGCCGAGATGATCTCCAGCATGCCGAGCGCCCCGGACGGCTTGGTCATCCGCTTCTGCCGCTCCCACGCCTCGCCGAGCGCCTTCGCGTCCAGCGGGCGGATGGTGCCCAGGGTCTCCGCGAGCATGCCGGTCGGCTCGGCACCGGGCAGCGCACGGCGCCCGTACGACTCCTCATGGACGACCCACGACAGCGGGCGCCGCTTTGACCAGCCCGCCTGCATCAGCTCGGGCTCGTCCGGGAATTCGTCGACATAGCCGACGCACAGATAGGCGACGACCTCCAGATGCTCGGGCAACTCCAGCGCGCGGACCAGCTCCCGCTCGTCGAAGAAGCTGACCCAGCCCACGCCCAGCCCTTCGGCCCGCGCGGCGAGCCACAGGTTCTCCACGGCGAGCGCCGAGGAGTACGGCGCCATCTGAGGCTGCGTCTGCCGGCCGAGCGTGTGCCGGCCGCCGCGCGTCGGGTCGGCGGTGACGACGATGTTGACCGGAGTGTCGAGGATCGCCTCGATCTTCATTTCCTTGAACTGCTTCGCCCGGCCCTTGGGCAGCGACTTGGCGTACGCCTGACGCTGCCGCTCGGCCAGCTCGTGCATGGTGCGCCGGGTCTCCTCCGAGCGGATGACCACGAAGTCCCACGGCTGCGAGTGACCGACGCTGGGCGCCGTGTGCGCCGCCTCCAGCACCCGGAGCAGCACCTCGTGCGGGATCGGGTCCGGCCGGAAGCCGTTACGGATGTCGCGCCGCTCACGCATCAGCCGATGCACGGCCTCCCGCTCCGCCTCCGCGTACCCGGGTGCGGGGTCTCCCACGGGCGCGGGGGCTTCCACGGGTGCGGACCCGGCGTCGGCGGCCTCCGCGTCGGCGGGCGCGGTCGCGGGAGCCTCGGTTGCGGGCGCATCCGTCGCGGGCGTCTCCGTCGCGGGAGCCTCGGTCGCGGGCGCCTCGGTGTCGGCGGCTGCGGTGTCGGCAGCCTCGCCCTCGGGCGCGGGAGCCTCGGCGGCTGCGACAGCTTCGGCAGCTTCGGCGTTCGGCGCCTCGGTACTGGTCGGCCCGGCTTGGGCCACTTCTTCGCCTTCCGTCGCACCGGCTTCGGGCGCTTCGGTGGTGGTCGGCTCGGTGACGGTCGCTTCGGTGGGGGTCGGCTCGGTGACGGTCGCTTCGGTGGCGGTCGGCTCGGTGGCGGTCGGCTCGGTGGCGTCGGCCTCGACTCGGGCGGACTCGGCTTCGATGGAATCGGCTTCGGTCGCCTCCGCGCCGGTGGTCCCGCCGTCGGTCGCCGGGCCGTCGGTGGCGGCCGGGGATGCCTGGCCACCCGCCGCCTCGGGCTCCGCCTCGGCCGGGGCCGGAGCCGGGGCGGCCTCCGCTTCGGGGACGTCGCCCGTGGCCGCCGCCTCCTCGGCGTTCGCCACCTCGGGTGCGTCCGTCTCGACGGCGGATGTCTCCGGGTCGGTGTCGTCGGACGCGGCCGAAGGCGCTTCCGCGCCGGCCGCCGACTCCGGCGTCACCGCGGTCTCCGGCGGCGTCTCGGGGGCTTCGGGCTGTGCGTCCGGTGCCGGGGCGGCCGCTTCGGGAGCCGGCATGGGCTCGGGCTCCTCACCGGGCTGTGCCTCGGACGCGGTGCCCGGGGAGTCGGAGGCTGTCGCCTGTTCGGGGATCACGGGGCTGTCCGGCTGGGAGCCGTCATGCGCCTCCGTGGCCTGGTTTATCGGTGGCGCCACCGACGGCGGTGCGACGGCGCCCTGCTGCGGCTCGGGCTCGCCGCCCTGGGACGGGACGGTCGGCAATCCGCCGGGCTGCGCCTCCTGACGGGGGCCGGGCACCGTCTCGTTGACGGGCTCCTCCTGAGCGGGTGCGGGCAGTTCCTCGGGGACGGCTTCGGCCGGGACGGCTTCGGGAGCGGCGCCCGGCGTCGTCGCGGCGGGGTCCTGCGGCGCCGGGTCCGTGAGGCCGTCCTCCGGAGCCGGGGCGGGAGCAGCCGCTGCTGCCGTGGCGTCCTGCGGCGTCGGCTCTGTGGGAACGGCGGGATCGGACTGGACGGCGGCGGGCTGAGTGACCCAGCCGTCCTGCTGGGGCGGGAGTTGACCGAGCTGCGGGCCGGGCAGCGGCTCCTCGGCGACCGGTGCGGTCACCTGCTGGGCCTGCGGCTGCGCCGGTTCCTGCGGCTGAGCTTCCGACTGCGGGGCAGCGGGTGCCTGAGCAGCCTCCGTCGCCTGCGCGGGCCGGCCGTCACCGGGCTGCTGGTCCTCCGGTCGGGGCTGCGGCTGCGACTCCGGGGCCGGGGTATCGGCCGCCTGTTCCGCGGGCTGCTCGGGCGCCGGCGCCGCCGCGTTCTGCGGGTCCATGACAGCAGGAGCTGTCGGCTGCCGACCGGCGCCGGTGGCGTCCTGCGGCGCGGGCGCCTGCTCCGCCTGCTCCGCCGGGAGCCGACCGTCCGACGGGGCGGCGACGGGCTGGGCACCCGGAAGCGTGGTGGGCGCCCCCTGCACCGGCGCGGCCTGCGGCGCCGCGGGGGCGGCCTGCGCGGCGGCACGCTCGGAGAGGGGACGTACGGTTCCGGACTGCTCGGGCACCGGCGGTCCCAGGTGCAGCGGGCGGCGCGCGCCCTGACCGGGTGCGCTCTGCTGGCCGGGCGTTCCCGGCGTCGACGCGGGCGCCCCGTGCGGCTGTTGGGGCGTGCGTACGGCACTCACATCGAGGGAGCCGGAGTCGCGGCCGTCGGTCTCATGGGGTCCCGGTACGGCTTCGCCCTCCGCCTCCGGCTGCGCGGCGGGGGCGGCACCGGCGTCCGGCTGCGGCTGGTCCGGCTGGTCGGCCTGCGGGCTCGGCTGCGGGGCGCCCTGCGCGTGCTGGGCGTAGGCGGCCTCCTGTGGATCGTATCCGTGCTGCGCGTGCCCGTTGACCGCGTACGCGTCACCCGGCAGCTGGCCGCCTTCCGGCGCGTACGGCGTCTGTGGCGTCAACTGACCGTCGGGCGGCGCCTGCTGACCGGCGACGGGCTGCGGCTGCCCGTGCGCGTCGTACTCGTACCCGTAGGGCGCTTCCGGCCGGGCCTGCGGATGGGCCTGGGGCATCGGCTGTCCCTGGCCGGGGGCCGGCTGCTCGTTCCAGGCGCCCTGCGCCGAGGGCATCAGCAGCAGATCCTCTTCCTCGTGCGGTTCGGGCTGCTCCTGCGCGACGACATGACTCTGCACGTCGTGGTGACCGTGGGGGGCGTGAGCGGAGGGCGCCTGGGCTGCGTCCTGGACGGCTTGGACGTCACCGACGCCGCCGGCCGGGTCGGTGAAGGCGTAGGTGCCGGAGGCCGGAACGCCCGGCTGTCCCTCCGGCTGCTGCCCGCCTGCGTTCTCCGGCAGCCCCTCTCCCGGGATCTGGCCGGTGTCAGTCATGCGTTCCCCTCGCCCATCGCTAGTGCTCCTTCCAACCCGGCGGACGGACCGCCGCGCCCCGTAGATGAAGAACGAGCACGCACTCTGTGCGGCACGTGCCTTCGTCTACACCATTCGGACAATGACGGACGAAGCGTCAACCCCGAACAGTGGCACAACAGTCCATCAGCCTACCCGTCGCCGCAGACCCCACCGGCCATGGGTGGGAGAGAAAGCGCACTTCGTCGGGGTTCGTCACGCACGACGTCACAGAGGTTCAGTTCCGGACGGCCGACAGCAGGAAGACAACGGAGCGTTCGGTCTCCGTCCAGGCGGCGGTCTCCAGTTCCACGGACTGGAGCAGGGCGCACTCGACGGCGTAACCCCGCTCCCCGAGCGCCCTTCCGACCGCCTCTGCCTCATCTCTGGTGATGGCGTGGGTGACGATGCGCGTGGGGCGGCGGTCGGCGACAGCGGTGATGGTGACCGCTCCCCCGCCTCCGACCCGCACCACGTCGGGCTCGGGCAGGTCCTCCAGGATGTGCGGGGCGACGCCGTGCACGGTCTCCAACTGGACGCCGAACCGCCGGGCCGCCGCGTAGATGCGGGCGCAGGCGTCGGCGTCGCTGTCGACGGCGATGACGGCGGCGCCGAACCGCGCCGCCTCCACGGCGAGAGCTCCGCTGCCCGCGCCGATGTCCCACACCAGGTCGCCGATCCGGGGGCCCAGCCAGGCGAGTTGCGCGGCACGCAACTGCGCCGACTCGCCGGCCCGGGGCGCGCCGCCGCTGCCCTCTGCCGGCTCACCCGTGTACTCGACCGCCGGCAGCGCCCAGCCGCGCACGGCGGGCGGGTACCCGACCTCGTGGCCCGCGATCCAGCCGCTGCCCTGGGTGGTGCCGGTCTCGGCGCCGGCTCCCGTACCGCCGACGACGATGACGACGTTCGGGTCGCGCCAGGTGTGGTCGGCGACCTTGTCGGAGGTGAGGACGGTGACCTGTTCGCGCTCGGTGCCCAGCGCCTCGCAGATGACGAAGGTGCGGTGGACTCCGGTCAGCAGCAGGGCGAGTTCGGCGGGCCCGGCACCGGGCGAGGTGAGCACGGCGACCTTGTTGTGGGCGCGGCAGACGTTGACCGCACGGCGCAGGCTGCGGCTGTTGGCGACGACCAGTTGGGCGTCGTCCCACGGCATCCCGGCGCGTGCGAAGGCCGCGGCGACGGCGGAGACGGCGGGTACGACCTCGACCTCCAGGCCGTGCTCGGGCGCGCGCAGGGTCCGTACGACGCCGAAGAAGCCGGGGTCGCCGTCAGCGAGGACGACGGCCGAGCCGCGGTGGCGCGCGATACGGCGCGCCGCGAGGGAGGTGCTGCCGAGCCGGATGCGTTCGGCCCGCGGCGGAACCTCCGGAAGGGCGAGATGGTGCGCGGCTCCGGCGACGAGGGTGGCCGCTGCGAGTGCCGAGCGGGCGGCGTCGGTCAGCGGCGAACCGTCCCACCCGATCACGGTGACGCGGTCGGCCATGGTGGGTGTCTCCTGGCTGGTCTGTGCTCATCGCAGGTCGGGGCCCACTGAGCGTACCCCCTGCGGCGGCGTGTCAGCCCCGGCACCCGGGCAGCGCGGCGGTCAGTGCCGCTGGGGCCAGCCGGGGTAGGGCGCGTAGCCACCGGCTTCGGCCGACTGGTCGAAGGCGCCCTCGAAGGCACCGTCGAGGTCTTCGGGGAGCAGGCTCCAGACGATCAGGTCGGTACGGATGTCCGCCCAGCCTCCTTGGGCCTCGGTCCGGGAGGGGCCCCAGTTCTCGGTGCGGGTACGGGCTATCCACGCGTTGCGCAGCACGCCCTCACTGATGCAGCCGAGCTTCTGGGCGACCTGCTGCGCCGCGGTGTTGTCGGCCGCCGTGCGGATCTCCAGGCGCTCGAACTTCTGGTCCTGGAAGAGCCATTGGGCGACGGCCGTCAGCGACTCGGAGGCGTAGCCCTCGCCGCGGGCCCAGGAGGCGGTGGCGTACGCGACGTGGACGGAGAGCACCCGCCAGTCGGCGCCGTGCAGCTCGACCAGTCCGACCAGGCGCTCGGTGAGCATTTCGGTGACGGCGAAGACGATGCCGTCACCCGAGGTGCGCCGGGCCGGGGCGCGGCGGGCGACGAAGTTCCGGGCCTCGGCCTCGGTGTAGGGCACCGGCGCCGCCATCCAGGCGGTGATCTGGTCGTCGGCCATCATCTCGGTGAGCGCGGGGACGTCCGCTTCCTCGAACGGGCGCAGCACGAGCCGGTCCGTGCTGATCGAGATGTCCGGGAAGGTCGAGGTCATGCGCCGCTCCTACACGTCGGGGTGCACAGCATGCAGCATCGGCACCGGGATGTGCAGCGCCGGGCCCTCCCTCGCGGGTGCGGCCCGGCGCTGATCAGAGACTTGTCGACACGGGGACTTTCCCCGGATCAGGTCGTGGGTTTCACGATCCCACAGGACCGAAGACCGGCTCGATGGCCCCCTGGTATTTGTCCTCGATGAACTCCTTCACCTGCTCGGAGTTGAGGAGCTTGGCCAGCTTCTTGATCCGCGGGTCGTCCTGGTTGCCGTCCTTGACCGCGAGGAAGTTGGCGTAGGGGTTGCCCTCGGCCTCCTCCGCGACCAGGGCGTCCTTGGCCGGGTTGAGGCCGGCGTCGACGGCGTAGTTGCCGTTGACGACGGCGGCGTCCACGTCGTCGAGCGCGCGCGGCACCGCCGCGGCCTCCAACTCCTTGAACTTCAGGCCCTTGGTGTCGGCGATGTCGCCGAGGGTGGCCTCCTGACCGGCACCCGGCTTCAGCTCGATCAGGCCGTGCTCGTCCAGCAGGTGGAGGGAGCGGCCCTCGTTGGTGCTGTCGTTGGGGACGGCGACGGTGTCACCGGACCCGATGCCCTTGAGGCTCTTCTCCTTCTTGGAGTAGAGGCCCAGCGGCTCCAGCTCGACGTTGACGACCGGCTCGATGTGGGTGTGCTGCTTCTTGTTGAAGTCGTCGAGGTAGGGCTTGTGCTGGAAGAAGTTGGCGTCGACCTCGCCGCTCTCGGTGGCCGTGTTCGGCACCACGTAGTCGTTGAACTTGCGGATGTCGAGCTTGAGCCCCTCCTTCTCGGCGAGGTTCTTCTCGACGTACTCCAGGATCTCCGCGTGCGGGGTGGGCGAGGCGGCGATCGTGAGCGTCTGCTTGTCCTCGCCACCCTGCCCGATGCCGTAGCCGATCAGCGCCAGCGGGACGACGACAGCCGCGGCGACGCCGACGGTGCGGCCACGGCCCAGCCGGGCCGGCCACCTGCCCGCTGCTCCCTCGCCGCCCGCGCCGCCCCGGCCCGCGGTGAGCAGCCGTACGACGGCGTCACCGATCAGCTGCACGGCGGTGACGATGACGATCAGTGCGACGACCGTGGCGACCATGACGCTGGTCTCGAAGCGCTGGTAGCCGTACTGCACGGCCACCGATCCGAGACCGCCGCCACCGACGGTGCCGGCCATCGCCGAGTAGCCGATCAGCACGATCACGGTCGTGGTCAGTCCCGCCACCAGGGAGGGCAGCGCCTGTGGGAGCAGCGCCTTGAAGACGACGGTGGGGGTGCCGCCGCCCATCGCCTGCACGGCCTCGACCAGCCCCCGGTCGACCTCGCGGACCGCGGTCTCCACCAGCCGGGCGAAGAACGGGATGGCGCCGATGGCCAGCGGCACGATGGCGGCGGTCGAGCCGACGGACTGGCCGACGACCAGGCGGGTGAAGGGGATCAGCGCGATCAGCAGGATGATGAAGGGCAGCGACCTGCCGACGTTCACGACGGCGCCGACGACCTTGTTGACGGGGGCGTTGTGCAACATCCCGCCCTTGTCGGTCAGGACGAGCAGCACCCCGAGGGGCAGGCCGCCGAGCAGCGCGACGAGCGCGGACCAGCCGACCATGTAGAGGGTGTCCCAGAACCCCTGGGTCAGCAGCGGCTGTATTTCCGACCAGGTCACTTGGCGCCCTCCTTGACGAGACCGGCGGCGCTGTCGGCGGCGTCGGTTCCCCCGGTGTCCGGCGCGTCGTCCCGTGCGACGGCGGCCACGTCCACGGTCAGGCCCTGCTCGCGCAGGAAGCCGATCGGCACCACGTTGTCCTCGAAGCTGCCGGGCAGCTCGATCCGCATCCGGCCGACCTGCTTGCCCGCGACGGTGTCCATGGCGGCGCCCAGGATGGAGATGTCGACGTTGTAGGTCCGCGACAGCTTGGAGATCACCGGTTCGGTCGTCGTCTCCCCGTGGAAGGTGACGTCGACGACGGTGCGGCCGGGAGCCGAGGGCACCCCGCCGACCGGGAAGAGCTCGCGGGCCAGCTCGGAGCCGGGCGTGGCCAGCAGTTCGGGCACGGTGCCGGACTCGGTGATACGGCCGTTCTTCATCAGCGCGGCGGAGTCGCAGACGGCCTTGACCACGTCCATCTCGTGCGTGATCAGCAGCACGGTCAGCCCCAGCTGTTCCTTGAGGTCGCGCAGCAGCTGGAGGACGGAGCGGGTGGTCTCCGGGTCGAGCGCGGAGGTCGCCTCGTCGGAGAGCAGCACCTTCGGGTCGCCCGCGAGGGCCCGCGCGATGCCGACCCGCTGCTTCTGGCCGCCGGAGAGCTGCGCGGGGTACGCCTTGGCCTTGTCGGCGAGGCCGACCAGGTCGAGCAGTTCATGCGCCTTGCGGGTGCGCTCCTGGCCGGAGTGGCCGAGGATCTCCAGCGGCAGTTCGACGTTGCCGAGCACGGAGCGCGAGGACAGCAGGTTGAAGTGCTGGAAGACCATGCCGATCCGGCCGCGTGCCGCCCGCAGCTCCTTGCCCGCCCGCTTGCCGTTGCCGGCGAGGGCGGTGAGTTCCTGGCCGTCGACGGTGACGGTGCCGGAGGTGGGGCGCTCCAGGAGGTTGACGCAGCGGATGAGCGAGGACTTCCCGGCGCCGCTCTGGCCGACGACGCCGAAGACCTCGCCTTCATGGACGTGGAGGTCGACGCCGTCCAGTGCGGTGACCTCGCGGTCCCGCGTGCGGTAGACCTTTGTGAGGTCCTTTGTCGTGATCACAGAAACATCCGTGGTGTCGGTGGGATGAGCGCTTACGGTGCCGTCGAGGCAGGCGCGGCGCGTTCCGCGGCGGTGCGGGCAGAGTCGATCCACGGCTGCGGTGTTCGCTCACGCGTGGGTGCGTTCTCCCCCGGGTCCCTTGGGCATCCCCGGCCGAAGCCGGGGGCTGCGCCGGGAGGGCTCCAGCGGCGGAGGGGCTCTGTTCGCGGTGCTCGGTGCGCGGGCTCGTGACTCGCTTCGGGGCGCGAGTCGCCTCGGTCAGCTCAGGCGGGGGCCCTCAGCGGGCACACATTCGCCGCGCGGTCCGCGACGGCCAGGCGCGCACAGGCATACAACGAGCACCGGGCGTCCAGGTCGCCTCGGTCGCAAGCATGCGGCAGCTCGTCGTGTTCATGGGGCTCAGTAAATCAGATGAGGCGGACGGTACGGAGAACCCTGTCCGCATTCCGGACAGCGAAATGGACAGCACCGCGGCGCGCCACGGTCCGCTCAGTCCGCTGCGACGACCGTCACACCCGAGGCGTCGACCTGGGCCGTCACCGACCCCAGATGCTCCACCACCACATCGGCACGCAGCTGGTCGCGCCGATGGGTTGTGGCCAAGCCCACGGTGCGCATACCGGCGCTGCGGCCCGCCTCCAGTCCCGCGGGGGCGTCCTCGAAGACCACACACCGTGCCGGGTCGGCGCCCAGCTTCTCGGCCGCCAGCAGATACGGCTCCGGGCCGGGCTTGCCGCGGGTGATGTCGTCGGCGGCGATGACCAGCGGCGCCTCGATACCCACGGCACGCAGTCGGGCCTCGGCCAGCTCGCGGGTGGCCGAGGTCACCACGGCCCAGCTTCCCTCCGGGAGCGAGGCCAGCAGTTCGGCGGTACCGGGCAGCGGGACGACACCGCCCCGCGGCACGTCCTCGACCTCCAGCCGCTCGATCCGGGCCAGCGCCTCGGGTATCAGCTCGGCGGGCAGCAGGTCGCCGACGATGTCGGCGGCCGGCCGGCCGTGCAGCTCGACGGCGGCGAAGTCCTCGTCGCTGATCCCGTACTCCCGCGCCCACCTCGTCCAGCAGCTCAGCACGGAGTCCATGGAGGAGAGCAGGGTGCCGTCGTTGTCGAACAGCAAGGTCACGGGGGCTTCGAACTTCATGCCGGGCAGCGTACGTGGGCCCCCGGGGGCGCGCGTCGGCGGGCCCGGGCGCCCTTTTAGACTCCTTCACATGCTCACCCCGCTCACCGTCACGCTCGCCGTGGCCGCGCTCGTGCTGGCCGCGTGGTGCGGCTGGGCGGCCTACCGCGACCAGCCCACCAAGGACTGGCACTTCATCGGCATGGCCGTGGTGACCGTGCTGGCGCTGGCGCAGCTGGTGGTCGGCATCGTGCAGGCGGCCCGAGGCCAGACCGCGGCCGAGGGCTCACTGATCTTCTTCTCCTACCTGGTCGGCGTCGTCGCCTGCCTGCCGGTGGTGGGACTGATCTCACTGACGGAACGCACCAAGTGGGGCTCACTGACGGTGGTCGCCGGCGCCGTGGTGCTGGCCGTGCTCCAGGTGCGGCTCCACGACATCTGGGGAGGCGGCACGGGTGGCTGAGCCCACGCACTCGGAAACCGTCCCCGCGCCCCGGCGCGCGGGCATCAACACCGGCCCCGGCAAGCTCCTGGTGACGCTGTACGGGATCTTCACGGTGGGCGCGGCGTCGCGTTCCATCGTCCAGCTGTCCACCCGCTTCCACGAGGCGCCGCTGGCCTACATCCTCTCGGCGATCGCCGCGGTGGTGTACGCGTTCATCACGCTCTCGCTCGTCCGAGGCGGTGAGGGCGCTCGGAAGGCCGCCCTCACCTGCTGCGCGCTGGAGCTGTTCGGTGTCCTCACGGTGGGCACCTGGACCTTGGTCGAGCCCTCCGCCTTCCCGGACGCCACCGTCTGGTCGGACTACGGGATGGGCTACCTCTTCATCCCGGTCGCCCTGCCCCTGACCGGTCTGTGGTGGCTGCGGGCCAACCGCGCCCCGTAAGGGGCGCGGGTCTGTGCTGATATGCGGCTCCGCCGCATGGGCGCGACCAGCCTGGGGGCACCTCGGCCGAAGGCTGGGGGAACACCCGTAGCCTGCGACGCACAGCCAGGGGCAGCCCGGGAGCGGACCTAAGCGCTGGTCGCGTACTCGGTGGCGTCCTTGGCCAGCGCGACCAGGGTCACCCGGCGGTCGCGCTCGGTGCCCACGGGGGTGTAGCCCAGCCGCCGGTAGAGCCGCAGGTTGCCCTCGCTGCGGCTGCCGGTCACCAGGTGGTAGCGCTTGGGCGCGAACCGGTCGGCGAGACGGGACTCGACGGCGGCGAGCAGCCGGCCGCCCAGCCCGTGCCGCTGGAGGCGGGGGTGCACACACAGCCGGCCGATCCGCGCGGTGCCCTCGGCGTCGACCATGCCGCGCACGGTGCCGACGACCTCCTCGCCCAGCCGGGCCACGACCACGCAGCCCTCGGCCAGTTCGGTCCGCAGCTCGTCCAGCGTCTGGACGAGGGGCTCGATGCGGTAGTCGCCGTACAGCTCCGCCTCGCTCTGGAAGCAGAGGTACTGCAGCTTCAGTATCTGTTCGGCGTCGCGCTCGTCCGCCGCAGAGATGGTCACGCTCATGCCCATGTGCGCATGCCTCCCCAAATTGTGTGCGCACGGGCACGGGAGAGTGAGGGTGCCGTGTCCGTGCAGTCTGCCCTGGTGACGCCGGTTGCCTCTCGCACCCTTCCCCTGAGGCCGGGTGGTGGAACCTTTGCCGCGAGCATTCTGCGCAGGCATTCCAGACAGCGGGAACGCAGCGGGCCCAGCGCCCCCTGTGACATTCCCAACTCACGGGCGATTTGCGGGTATGTGGGCTCTTCCCGGGACAGCAGTGCCCGCAGCAGGGCGGGGCAGCGCCCCGGCAGCAGGGAGACGGCCGCGGCCAGTTCGCGGTGCCGCTCGGCGGCCAGCAGCGGCGCCTCGGTGTCGCTGGCCGGGTCACCGGTGCCGTCGGTCGCGGTGACCCGCCGCTGCCGGGGTACGCGGGGCGCGGGCTCCGTGGCCAGCGGCACCTCGCGCCGACTGCCGGCTGCCGCGCGGGCCTCGGCGCGTACGGCGGCGCCCAGCCAGGCGGCGGGCTCGGCGGGCGGTCCGCCGCCCTCCCCCAGCCGCTCCAGCCAGCGCAGCCAGACGCCCTGCCGCAGATCCTCGGCGTCCACCCCGCAGCGGGCGGCGGCCTCGGCGGCGCACTCGGCGTACAGCAGCGCCCGCAGGCCCGGATCCGCCAGGGAGGGTTCGTCCATACGCCACTGCACGCGCGCCGCCCGCCCGCGGTTGCGGTACGGGCGGCGCGTCACTCGTGCGGGGGGCGGCGGATATCGGTCAGCGGTCGTCGCGGAAGTCCGCCGCCGCCAGCAGCGCCGTGTCGCAGTTGTCCGAGAAGAGGCCGTCGATGCCCGTGGCGAAGTAGCGCTTGAAGGCGCCGAACGCGTCGCCGTACGCGTTCGGGTCGTCGCCCACGCGGAAGTCCGCGGGCAGGAAGGTGTTCTCGTTGCGCATGGTGTACGGGTGCAGCACCAGCTTCCGCGCATGCGCGTCCCGCACCAGGGTCGTCTCCTCACCGAGGGAGCCGTCCGGCTTCCGGGGGATGATCAGGTCGAGGGTGGGCCCGATGCCCTGCGCGAAGCCTGAGATCCACTTCAGCCCCTCGGGCTCGACCAGATCGGCGACGGTGCGCGGATCGCCCGCTTCCACGAAGTCCCACGGCCGCGAGGTGGGGCCGGACAGCAGGACGACGAGGGGGCAGTCCACCAGCTTGCTCAGCTTCTGGATGCTGCTGGGCTCGAAGGACTGCAGGAAATTGGGCGCGTGCGCCTTGTGCCGGCCGTACCGGCGCAGCAGCTTGGCCAGCGGCTTCTCCAGCCCGAGGCCCAGCTTGCGGAAGTAGGTGGGGTGTTTTGTCTCGATATGGAGCCATACCGGACGGCCTCGCCGCCTGCCCTGCTTCTCGGCCCACTCCAGGACCTCGGCGAAGCTGGGCACCTCCCAGCGGCCGTTGTAGAGGGTGTTGTGCTGACGCTGCTGCGGGATGCGCTCCTTGGCGCGCAGCGTCTTGAGCTCCTTGAGGGTGAAGTCCTCGGTGAACCA
The DNA here is from genome assembly GCF_018070605.1 of Streptomyces sp. B15. Taxonomy (NCBI): domain Bacteria; kingdom Bacillati; phylum Actinomycetota; class Actinomycetes; order Kitasatosporales; family Streptomycetaceae; genus Streptomyces; species Streptomyces sp. B15. Next base: position 47,364 of record NZ_JAGPXJ010000037.1, on the reverse strand, counting down.
GCCGGTGAGCTTCTTGCCGTCCACCGCCTTGGTGGTCCTGCGGGACGCGAACTCGGGGTGGTCGGCCACGTCGGTGGTGGCGGTGATGTCGTTCTCGTGCCGGCACACGAGGTGGCCGTCCTTGGTGGGCACGAGGTCCTGCTCGATGATGTCGGCGCCCATGTCGAGGGCGAGCTGGTAGGAGCCCAGGGTGTGCTCGGGGCGGTAGCCGCTGGCCCCGCGGTGCGCGACGACGGCCGGCGTGGGCAGGCCCCGGTGACCCCTCCCGCGCCCGTCGGTGCGGACCGACGAGCGCTCCGCGGCCTGCGCGGTGCCCCCGCCGAGCGCGACCGCGCCCGTGCCCGCCGCGCCCAGCACCGCCGCCGCTCCGAGCACGGTTCTGCGGCCCGGCTGCTGCTCCTGTCCCATGCGCTCTCCCCTTCTCCGGTGGCGCCGAAGTCCGGCCCCTGCCACACGTCGGGCCGATCGTAGGACCGGCGGGGCGGCGCCGGGGAGACGTGCGTGCGAACACGGCGGAAACACGGGTGAGTCGACGACGAGGAACGGAGCAATACGGAGGTAAACCGCGTCAATTCCCCGTAACGGTGCAAGCAACCCGGTGTACCGGGTACCCGTAGCTGCGAGTATCGTCCTCATCTGCGCGTCCGTGCGCATCGACCGGGTGCACGGCCATATTCGACTTGGGCGGAGGGTCCGTTGTCCCGTTTCCGGCTGATCAAGGCAGTGCTCGGCCCGCTTCTTCGCGTGCTGTTCCGGCCGCAGGTCGAAGGGGCCGAACGTATCCCTGGCTCGGGTCCCGTGATCCTGGCGGGCAACCACCTCACCTTCATCGACTCGATGGTGCTGCCGCTGGTCACCACCCGGCAGGTCTTCTTCATCGGCAAGGACGAGTACGTCACCGGCAAGAGCCTCAAGGGCCGGCTGATGGCGTGGTTCTTCACCGGCGTCGGCATGATCCCCGTCGACCGGGACGGCGGACGCGGTGGCGTCGCCGCGCTGATGACCGGCCGCCGGGTGCTGGAGGAGGGCAACCTCTTCGCCATCTACCCCGAGGGCACCCGCTCCCCCGACGGCCGGCTCTACCGCGGCCGTACGGGCATCGCCCGGCTCGCCCTGATGACAGGCGCCCCGGTGGTGCCGTTCGCGATGATCGGCACGGACGAGGTGCAGCCGGGCGGCAAGGGGCTTCCCAGGATCGGTGGCGGCCGGCGGATCACGGTGCGCTTCGGCGAGCCGCTGGACTTCTCCCGGTACGAGGGCATGGACCGCGACCGCTATGTGCTCCGCGCGGTGACCGACGAGGTCATGAGCGATGTGATGCGCCTGTCCGGTCAGGAGTACGTGGACGTCTACGCCACGAAGGCGAAGGCGGCCTGAGGAACGCCGCGTCCGACGCCCCTACAGGCGCTGCCCGCGCAGCAGCCGCCAGGCCAGTGCCGCGGCGGCCAGCAGCACGAGGGCTCCGGCACCGGCGCCGTACCGCAGGCCCTCCGTGAAGCTGTCGCGCGCGGCGGCCAGCAACTCCCCGCCCGGCGCCGACGGCAGGGCGTGCGCCGTCTGCACGGCCTCGCCCAGCGACTGCCGGGCGTGCTCCGCGGAGCCCTCCGGAACGCCTGAGGGGGTCTCGAAGGAGCGGTAGAGGCCCGTCACGACCGACCCCAGCAGGGCGATGCCCAGCGCGGCCCCCAACTCGTAGGCGGTCTCCGAGACCGCGGAGGCGGCGCCGGCCTGCTCCTTCGGCACGGTCGAGAGGATCACATCGGCGGTCACCGTGAAGGCCAGTCCCGCACCCACGCCCACGACCAGCAGCACGCTGCCCAGCAGCAGATAGCTGGTCGTCGTCTGCAGCCACACGCAGGCGCCCAGGGCCAGCCCCACGGCGGCGAGCCCGCCGGAGACCGCGCCCCGCACGGAGGTGCGGCGGGCGACCCGCCCCGCGAGCAGTCCGGCGACGATCGAGCCGATCGCGGCGGGCAGTTCGGCGAGGCCGGCCTGCAACGGGGTGCGCTCCTGCACCATCTGGAGGAACTGGGAGAGGAAGAAGACCAGTCCGGACAGCCCGAGGATGGTCAGCAGGTCGGCGAGGACGGCGCCGCTGAAACCGCGATGGGCGAACAGCCGCATGTCCAGCAGTGGAGCGGGCAGCCGCAGTTGCCGCCGTACGAAGGCGTACAGCGCCGTCAGGCCGACGACGGCCGCCGCCGCGGCGTCCCAGCGGAAACCGTAGGCCGCGGCTTCCTTGACGGCGTAGACGACGGCGATGAGGCCGACCATCGACAGGCCGACGCTCGGCAGATCCCACGGGCCCGGCGCCGGGTTCTTGGACTCGGGCAGCAGCTTGCTGCCGAGCAGCACCAGCACGGCCATCACCGGAACGTTGATCAGGAAGACCGATCCCCACCAGTAGTGCTCCAGCAGGAACCCGCCGACGACGGGGCCGACGGCGGTGCCCGCGGCCGTCATGGCGCCCCAGACACCGACCGCCAGGCTGCGCTCCCGCGGGTCGGGGAAGATGTTGCGGATCAGCGCGAGGGTGGCGGGCATCAAGGTGGCGCCCGCCACGCCCATCAGTGCCCGCCACAGGATCATCGCCTCGGCGCTGTGCGCGTAGGCGGTCAGCACCGACAGGGCGCCGAACGCCGCCGAGCCGACCAGCAGCAGCTTCTTGCGGCCGATCCGGTCGCCGAGGCTGCCCATGGAGACCAGCAGCCCGGCGATGACGAAGGAGTAGACGTCGCCGATCCACAGCAGCTGGGTGCCGGAGGGCCGCAGGTCCTCGCTGAGGAAGGGCGCCGCCAGGCCGAGGACGGTGACGTCGATGCCGACCAGCAGCACGGCCAGCACCAGCACCCCGAGGGCGAGCCAGCGCAGCCGGGTGGGGGTGGGGGCGACGGTCTGGCTGCTCATTCCTCACTGCTCCGGCGTACGCCACCGAGCAGCAGCTCGGCGGTCATCCGTACCGAGTCGCGGGCCGCGACCCTGCCGTCCTGGACCGCCCAGGCCGATGCGGTGATCAGCGCGTAGAGGGCCTCGGTCAGCCAGGCCGGGGACAGGTCTATTCGAAAGGCGCCCTCGCGCTGGCCGCGCTGGAAGAGGGCGCTGATGCGCTCGTCGATCCGGGTCCAGCCCGGGTGCTGTTCGCCGGGTTCGAACAGCTGGTTCTCGGTGACGAGGAAGCCGAGGAAGCCGGCGAGCGGTTCGGTCTCGGTGATCAGGCGCCGAACCGCGTCGGCGGCGTCACCTTCCTGGGTGCGGGCCGCGTCCAGCGCCGCGTCGAGGTGGCGCAGGCCGAGCTGTTCGAGCGCGCGGACGAGCGCTTCACGGCCGGCGAAGTGCCGGTGCAGCGTCGCCCGGCTGATGCCCGCCGCCTTGGCGATGTCGTCCATCGAGGAGGTCGGCCGCCGCGTCAGCACATCGGCGGCGGTGCTCAGCAGCTCTTCCCGGTCCAGGCTCATGAGACAATCGTACCGCAGATGAGACATGCATGTCTCACGCGCGAGTAATGACGCCCCGCCGCACCGGGCGACGGGGCGCATCATCGAGGGGCCGGGCGGACGCTCAGCGCCAGGCGCAGCTCCCCTGCGTCGCACCGCGCTCCAGGGCGCGCTCGGCTTCGTCCTCCCGGAGCACACGGGTGCGCTTCTTCGTTCCCTGACCGGTGCACACCGCTGTACGGTCCGCGTAACCGGCCATGTCCAGCAGTATCTGGTCCCAGTGGCGGTACTGCACGTCGTGTCCGCTGTCGTCGTAGCTGCGCGTCACCGGCTTTTGGGGCAGCGCCTCCTTCCAGCGGGCCTGGGTCGCGGGCGACACCTCGGACGGCGGTGTCCTTCGTGCCGGTGTAGACGTAGGCGGGCGCCTTGACGTGTGACAGGTCGGGGCCGGGGCGCCGGCAGTACAGCTTCTGCTCGTGCACCTGTGCCGAGGGGTCGCCCAACTGGCCGCGCAGATAGTACGAGCGGGCCCCGTCCTCCTCCGCCGTGTCCGTGAAGCCGGGGATGCGACGCACGGGGCTGTCCTCAGGAAACGCCCACCACTTGCGCGGGTCGCGGATCTGCTCCCGGAAGTACGCCTTGAGCTCCTTGTCGCTCTTGCCGCAGTACGAGGGCTTGTCGCCGTAGGGCGGAAGCGCCGCCGCCAGGTGGAGGGAGGAGACCCGCTCGGGCGCGGCGGCGGCGAAGTGCGCGGCGTAGGGGCCGCCACCGGAGATCGCGACGACGGGCGCCTTGCGGACGCCGAGCTTGTCGAGGACGGCACGCACGTCCGAGGTGTAGTCCGCGAACCCCAGGCCCGGATCGAACTCGGTGTCACCGAACCCGTTGCGTTCGACGGAGACCAGCCGCAGCCCCAGCTTCTGCCGGGTCGTGCGCAGGAACTCCGTCATCCCCGAAACGCGGGCCGTGGTCCCCGTGCCGCCCAGGAAGAGGACGGGGGTGCCGCCCTTCTCACCGGTGTCGCTGTAGTGCACGGTGCGGCCCGCGTGCCGCAGTTGGTGCATCGGCGGGCCGAGCGGGTCGAACGCGTCCTGGACGACGGGCTTCGGCTTCTTGGTGGCTTCCGCCTGCGATGCTCCGGCGGTGAACCCGATCCCGCCCGCGACTGCTGCGACGGAAAGGGTGAGGGCCACTGCGGCTGTCGATACTTTTTTCACTTCTCGGTCTCCCGGGTCTCAATGTACGCAGGACCACCTGCCCCGGAACCGGTGGCTCATGCAACGAAATCCGCACCTCGGCCGACCCGCTGCCGTGGTGACCTGCTGCTTCACTCCCAGGGCAGCTCCGAGCGGCGCCGCCAGTACACGTCCGGCTCCTCCACCAGGTCGGACAGCAGGGCCAGTTGGGCCTCGTCCAGCTCGACCGCCGTGGCCAGCAGGTTGGCGTGCAGCGCCCCGACGGTGGCCGCGCCCGAAAGGACGACACCCGCCCAGGGCTGCCGCAGTACCGCGGCCAGCGCCACCGCGTCCGGCGTGGTGCCCGCCGCCTGCGCCACCAGGTGCAGATCGCGGGGCTCCTGACCCCCCGCCAGCCGTCCGTTGGCCATCGCCTCCTTGACGATCACCGTCAGTCCCGCCTCGTGCGCCTCGGCCAGCGCCCCGGCCGCCGAGGTCTCCAGCAGGTTGTAGGTGCTCTGCACGGTGCGGAAGAGCCGCTCGCCGTCCACGGTGACCGCCAGCGCCGCGCGGATGGCGTCGGCCTGTGCGGGGCCGCTGGTACTGAAGCCGACCGTGACGCCCTCGCCGGCCAGCCGGGCCAGCCGCTCGTGCAGCGCGCTGTCGGTCAGTGCGGGGCTGTCCGGGGTGACGGAGTGGATCTGGTAGAGGTCGAGCCGCTCACCGAGCAGTTCCCGGCTCTCGGCCAGCTGCCGCTCGAACGCCGCCAGGGAGTGGTCCTTGACCTCGTGCACCTCGGCGTCCGTGCGCCACTCCCCCACATAGGTGTAGCCCCACTTGCTGCCGACGACGACGTCGTCGATCTCGGGGTGCTCACTCAGCCAGGCCGCCAGGAACTCCTCGGCCCGCCCGTAGGAGCGCGCCACGTCGAAGTAGCGCACGCCCTGCGCGTAGGCGGCGTCCAGGAGTTCGTGCGTCCGGGTGCGCATCGCCTCGGGGGTGCGCTCGGTGGGCAGCTCCGCCTCCCTGCCGAGGGTGAGGTACGCGGGGCGGCCGACGGCGGCAAGCCCGAGACCGAGGTGGACCGTCGGCGTGGTGGCAGAAGCGAGACGGGTGAAAGGCATCGGCATCTCCCGGCCATGGTGCGTGCGGCGGTGCGGCTCTTGTGCCGCACCACCGTACTCGCCGGGCGCCACCTGGTACCCGTACCTCGGCGTGAGGGCCGGCGGTGTCGACCAGGCCCGGCGCCCCTGAGGGCGTGAGGGCCGGCGTCAGCGCTTGGCGTCCGCCCACTCGCGCTGCCGGTCCAGATCGGCGCGGAAGTCGGCCAGCTGCGCGGCCACGGCGGAGGGCGCTGTGCCGCCCTTGCCGTCCCGGGCCGCCAGCGCGCCCGGTACGTTCAGCACCTCGCGGACCTCCGGGGTGAGGTGCGGGGAGAGCGCGGCGAACTGCTCGTCGGTGAGCTGGTCCAGTTCGATGCCCGCACGCTCGCACTCCTGCACACAGGCACCCGCCACCTCGTGCGCGACCCGGAACGGAACCCCCCGCTTGACCAGCCACTCGGCCACATCGGTGGCCAGCGAGAAGCCGGCGGGCGCCAACTCGGCCATCCGGTCGCCGTGCACGGTCAGCGTCGCCATCATGCCGGTGAACGCGGGCAGCAGCAGTTCCAGTTGGTCGATGGAGTCGAAGACCGGCTCCTTGTCCTCCTGGAGGTCCCGGTTGTAGGCGAGCGGCAGCGCCTTGAGCGTCGCCATGAGCCCCGTCAGATTGCCGATCAGCCGGCCGGACTTGCCGCGTGCCAGCTCGGCGATGTCCGGGTTCTTCTTCTGCGGCATGATCGAGGAGCCGGTCGAGAAGGCGTCGTCCAGGGTGACGAAGGAGAACTCCTTCGTGTTCCAGATGATGACCTCCTCGGCGATCTTGGAGATGTCGACACCGATCATCGCGGTGACGAACGCGAACTCCGCGACGAAGTCGCGCGAGGCCGTCCCGTCGATGGAGTTGGCCGCGCTGCCGCCCTCGAAGCCCAGATCGGCGGCGACGGCCTCCGGGTCCAGGCCGAGCGACGACCCGGCCAGCGCTCCGGACCCGTAGGGGGAGACCGCCGTACGCGCGTCCCACTGCCGCAGCCGCTCCGCGTCCCGTGCCAGCGCCTGGGCGTGCGCCAGGACGTGGTGCGAGAACAGCACGGGCTGTGCGTGCTGGAGGTGGGTGCGGCCGGGCATCGCCACGTCGGAGTGCGCCTCGGCGAGGCCGACGAGCGCGCCCTGGAGGTCGGCCAGCAGCCCGCCGATGACGCGGGCGTGGTCCCGCAGATACATCCGGAAGAGGGTGGCCACCTGGTCGTTGCGGGACCTGCCCGCGCGCAGCTTGCCACCGAGGTCCTTGCCCAGCCGCTCCAGCAGGCCGCGCTCCAGCGCGGTGTGCACGTCCTCGTCGGCGATCGTGCCCTGGAAGTCACCGGAGGCGACGTCCCGCTCCAGGGCGTCGAGCCCGGCGATCATCTGCCGCAGCTCGTCCTCGGTGAGCAGACCCGCCTTGTGCAGGACCCGGGCGTGCGCTCGCGAGCCCGCGATGTCGTACGGCGCCAGGCGCCAGTCGAAGTGGACCGATGCGGAAAGCTTTTCGAGGGCCTCGGCCGGGCCGTCGGCGAAGCGTCCGCCCCACAGGCGGACGTCCCCGCTGTCACTGCTGTTGTGGCTGCTCACTGGATTGCGTGCCTGTTCGTCTGGTGGTGGAGATGCCCCTGCCACGTCCCGGACGCCGTCCGGTCGGAGTCGGGGGCCCGAGCCTACGTGTGCTGGTCGGCCTCGTCGGCATCTTCTTCCCCGTACGGGCATACACTGAATGGCATAAGTATGCGTTCGACTGCATGATTCGTCAATTCACCGAGCAGCCGGCCCTGCCCGGCAGTGCGCCCCTGCCACCCACCAGCGCTGTCGACATGGCGACGCGCCGGCGCCGGCCCTCCCCTACGAGGCGCGGCCCTCCAGCTCCTCGGCCAGCACCCGGGTGTGACCGATCGACGGGTCCTTGACGGCGGTCAGCAGGGTGAGCACCCCGGCGCCGGACGCGGCCCGCAAGAGGTCGTCGATCGCCTGCTCCCCCTCCCGGGTGGCGAGTTCGCCGCGGTAGCGCTCGGCGAACTCCTCGAAGCGTTCCGGGTCGTGCCCGTACCACTTGCGCAGCTCCGTGCTGGGCGCGACCTCCTTGCGCCAGGCGTCCAGCGCGGCGTCCTGCTTCGAGAGCCCGCGCGGCCAGACGCGGTCCACCAGGACGCGGGCACCGTCCGTGGCGGGGTCCGGGGCCTCGTAGACGCGCCGGACCCGAATACTGAGCTTCTTCTCGGCAGCCATGAGGCCAGCGTGCGGCCGGTGCCGCGACCTTCGCATGTTGACGGCGTTCACATTGCTCGTTAGCGTACCGCCATGGCCGACTTCCCGAGTCTCGCGCGGCAGACGTGGCACCAGTTGGAACCCGTCTACGCATCCGTCTACTTCTCCCCCGAGGTCACCGCCCAGGCCGACGCCCTCGGCTACGACACCACCGAGCGCTGGCCCGCCTACTTCGCCCTGCGCGCGGCTCCGCTCGGAGCGGCGACGGCCCAGTTGGTGACGGCGACCTTCTACAGCTTCAGCCCGCACGCGGTCGCCAAGCACGTTCCCGGCATCTGGCGGACCGCCTCGCCCCAGGCGGTCCTGGCCGCACGCACCCGGGGCGTGGACGCCACGCTGCGCGCCATGCTCGGCGACCGGATCGCGGACCCCCGTCTCGCCGAGGCCGCCGAACTGGCCCGCACCGCCGCCGAGGCCGCCGCTCTCGCCGGGCGCCCGCTGGCAGCCGCCAACGCCGCGCTGGACTGGCCCACCGAACCGCACCTGGTGCTGTGGCAGGCGGCCAACATCCTGCGGGAACACCGCGGTGACGGCCATCTGGTGGCCTTGCAGGCCGCCGGGCTGGACGGCTGCGAGGCGCTGGTGTCCTTCGCGGGAATCGGCGCGGCCCCGGTCGCGAACTTCGCCTCCCGCGGCTGGAGCGAGCAGGAGTGGGCGGCGGCCCACGACCGGCTGAGGGAACGCGGCCTGCTCGACGCCGAGGGCGGCGCCACCGAACGCGGGCTCGAGGTGCGGGACGAGGTGGAGCGCGTCACCGACGAACTGGCCGCGGCGCCGTACCGCGCCCTCGGCGAGGACGGCTGCGCCCGGCTGGCCGAGCTGAACCGTCCGGCGTTCACCGCCGTGATCGAATCCGGGCTGCTGCCCACGCAGTCCACGCTGGGCATCCTCACGGTGCGGGCCCCCGGACCCAGATGAGCGGGACCGCCGCACGCCGCCCCGGCGAGCGCCCGCCGGGGCGGCGTGCGGCGGCCACATCGCGAGACGGCCTTGCCAACCGGCCCTACCAGGGCGTTTTCTCTCCGGGTGCGAACCGAACACCAGAACACTTCGCCGGGCGCCCCCGACTCCCCGGGGGCCGCAGCCGAGCAGCGCGGAGCCCGCCGCGCGGTGACCCTCTTCCCCCTCCTGGTGCTGCTCGCGGGCGCGCTCGGACTGCTGAGCCCCGGCAGCTTCACGGGAGGGGCCGAAGCGGTGCCGTATCTGCTCGGCGTCGTGATGTTCTGCATGGGACTGACCATGACGGTGCCGGACTTCCGGGGCATCGTGCGGCGGCCCTGGGCGGTCGCGCTCGGGCTCGCTGCGCAGTACCTCGTGATGCCGTCACTGGGCTGGCTGATCGCCCAGGCGCTGGACCTCTCCCCGCAGCTGGCCGCCGGTGTGATCCTCGTCGGCTGCTCGCCGGGCGGCACGGCGTCGAACGTCGTCACCTATCTGGCCCGCGGTGACGTCGCCCTCTCGGTCTCCGTCACCTCGGTCTCCACGCTGGTCGCACCGCTGCTGACGCCGCCGCTCACGCTGTTCCTCGCGGGCGAGTTCCTGCCGGTGGACACCGGTTCGATGTTCGGCGACATCCTCAAGACGGTGCTGCTGCCGGTGCTGGGCGGACTGCTGGTGCGACTGGTCGCCGGGCGGCATGTGGAGCGGGCACTGCCGGTCCTGCCCTGGCTGTCCGCGGTCACCATCGCGGCCATCGTCACCATCGTGGTGGCCGGCAGCGCGGACACCATCAAGTCGGCGGCCGCCCTGGTCTTCCTGGCGGTGGCACTCCACAACGGCCTGGGTCTGGCGATCGGTTACACCGTGGGGCGGCTGACCCGGCTCGGCGAACCGGCCGGCCGCGCCATGGCATTCGAGGTCGGTATGCAGAACTCGGGTCTTGCCGCCTCCCTGGCCACGGCGCACTTCAGCCCGCTCGCGGCACTGCCCGCCGCCGTCTTCTCGGTGTGGCACAACGTCTCGGGAGCGATGGCCGCCGCGTGGTTCGGTCACCGCGACCGGGCCGCCGCCCCCGAGGACGCCGGTGGAACCGGGAGCCCGAAGGACTCCGGCGGCTAAGCGGCCGGGTCCAGCCGGTAGATCTCCCCGCTCAGCGCCAGCGCGTAGAGCTCCTGGTCACCGCCCTCGGCGAAGGAGACGACCTCCCCTCCGTCGACGCCGAGGTCGGTCTCGCCGGTGACCTTTCCGTCCTTCATCTCCAGGGCGCGGACAGCGCCTTCGCAGTAGTCGGAGAACAGGTACTTGCCCCGCAGGTCGGGGAGGGCGTCGCCGCGGTAGACGTGGCCCCCGGTCACCGAGCAGCGTGCCGGGCCGCGGTCGTACTCGAAGACCGGCGGCACATGGTTCGCCGGCTCCTGACCTGCCACCGGCAGCGTGCCCTCCATCCGGGCCCAGCCGTAGTTCTCGCCGCCCGCGCTGTCGGCGGGCGCCCAGTCGATCTCCTCGCGCCGGTTCTGGCCGACGTCGCCGATCAGCAGATCACCGGTGGCCGAGTCGAAGGAGAACCGCCACGGGTTGCGCAGCCCGTACGCCCAGATCTCGGGGCGCGCACCCGGCTTCCCGACGAACGGATTGTCCTCGGGCACGGCGTACGGGTCGCCCTTGCCCGGGTCGATGCGCAGCATCTTGCCGAGGAGCGTGTCGAGATTCTGCCCGTTGTCCTGCGGGTCGTTGGCGCTGCCGCCGTCGCCGAAGGCGACGTAGAGCATGCCGTCCGGTCCGAAGGCGATGTCGCCGCCGTTGTGGTTCGCGTACGGCTGCTCCTGCTGGAGAACGGTGCGGCGGCTGGCTTGCTGCACCTCGCCGTTCTCGACGGCGAACTCGTCGAGCCTGCTGTCGCCCCGCAGATCGGTGAACGAGAGGTACAGATGCTCGAAACCGGGGTCGAAGGCGATGCCGAGGAGGCCTCGCTCACCCTCCTCGGTGGTCTCCTCCGTGATGTCGACGACGGGGTCGCCGAGTCCCTTGTCGTCCAGGACCCGTACCGTGCCCGACCGTTCGGCGATCCAGACGGTGCCGTCGGGACCGGCCGTTCCGTCGATGGGGTTCTTGGCCTCGGCGACCTTCGTGAGGGACACGTCCGCCTGTCGCGGCGCGGTCCTGTCTTCGGCGGACGCCGTGGATAACGCGAGCGAGGCGGCCAGCACGAGCGTGCCGACCAGCGCCGGGCGTTTGCGAAATCTCACCCTGATCCTCCTGGAAGCAGCGGTCACGTCGTCACCCGGCTGCGAGGGGGCCGTGGGAGATGGGGGGCGCCCGCGCCAGCATGCAACCTGGGTGGGGGGTGGTGCCCTACTGGCTGTCCGTGAGGGTAGTGGCCGCCAACGGCGCGGGACAGGTCTTGTGCGCCCCTCGCGCGCGCTCAGCGTTCCTTCTGCGCCAGTGCCAGCAGATGGTCGGCCAGTGCCTGACCGCCGTCCGGCGCCCGGCTGATCAGCAGCAGCGTGTCGTCCCCCGCGATGGTGCCGATGATCTCGTGCACCCCCGCCTGGTCGATGGCCGAGGCGAGGAACTGGGCGGCGCCGGGCGGGGTACGCAGCACGACGAGGTTGGCGGACGCCTCGGCCGAGATGAGCAGCTCACCCGCGAGCCGCGCCATCCGGGCCTCGGTGGCGGACTCGCCCAGCGGCGCCCGGGGAGTGGGGTCCCCGCCCTCGGCGGGGACCGCGTAGATCAGCTCGCCCCCGGTGTTGCGGATCTTGACTGCGCCCAGTTCGTCGAGGTCCCGGGAGAGGGTGGCCTGGGTGACCGTGAGCCCGTCGTCGGCCAGGAGCTTGGCGAGCTGGCTCTGCGAGCGGACCGGCTGCCGGCTCAGGATGTCCACGATACGGCGATGACGGGCCGTCCGCGTCTGCGGGACGGCCTGTCCCCCGTGCTGCTCCTCGGTCATCGTGCGCGTACCCCTCTGGTTCATCTGCTTCGGCTCATCGCTGTCTGCCGGCCGTGGCGTCGGCCGCCGCCGCGTCGAGGACGGCGGGCAGCGCCCGCACGAGCGCGTCCGCGTCGGCCTCGCCGACGATCAACGGCGGAGCGAGCCGGAGGACGTCCCCGGCGACCGCGTTCACCAGGAACCCCGCGTCCTGCGCCGCCTGCTGCGCGCGCGGCGCGACCGGCTCGGTGAGCACGATACCCAGCAGCAGCCCCGCACCGCGGACCTGTGCGACCAAGGGGTGGTCCAGGCCCAGGATGCCCTCCCGCAGCCGGGCGCCGACGCGCTTGACGTGATCGAGCAGCCCGTCGGCCGCGATGGTCTCCAGTACCGCGAGGCCGGCGGCGCAGGCGACCGGGTTGCCGCCGAAGGTCGAGCCGTGCTGGCCCGGCTCCAGCAGCTCGGCGGCGGCGCCGAACGCCAGCGTGGCGCCCAGTGGCAGCCCGCCGCCCAACCCCTTGGCGAGCGTGATGACGTCGGGCTCGACGCCCTGCGCCTGGCACGCGAACCAGTGTCCCGTTCGGCCGATGCCGGTCTGGATCTCGTCCAGCACCAGCAGCGTGCCGGTGGCGGCGGTGATCTCCCGGGCCGCGGCCAGATAGCCCTCGGGCGGCACGACGACGCCGCTCTCGCCCTGGATCGGTTCGACGATCACGAAGGCCGTCTCCTCGGTGACCGCCGCGCGCAGCGCCTCGATGTCGCCGTACGGGACGTGGGTGACGTCGCCGGGCAGCGGACGGAACGGGTCCTGCTTGCCGGGCTGGCCGGTCAGCGCGAGGGCGCCCATGGTGCGGCCGTGGAAACCGCCCTGGGTGGCGACCATATGGCTGCGCCCGGTGCGCCGGCCGATCTTGAAGACGGCTTCGACGGCCTCCGCGCCGGAGTTGGCGAAATACACCCTCCCCGGGCGGCCCGCCACCTCGAGCAGCTTCTCGGCGAGCGCGACGGGCGGCTCGGCGATGAAGAGGTTGGAGACATGGCCGAGAGTGGCCACCTGGTCGGAGACGGCACGCACCACGGCCGGATGCGCGGTACCGAGCGCGTTGACGGCGATGCCGCCGACGAAGTCGGTGTACTCCTTGCCCTCGGCGTCCCACAGCCGGCTGCCCTCGCCGTGGGTCAGCGGGATGCGCGGGGTGCCGTAGTTGTTCATCAGCGCGCCCTGCCACCGTCCGGTGAGGGCGGAGTTGTCGTGCGCGATGGTCATGCGGGGCCCTCCGGGTTCCGTGGCGTGTGCTCGCCCGCGTCGCGAGGCGTGTTCCGGGGTGCGTCGCGTGGCTCGGGCACGGCGTCCGGCACGACCATCGTGCCGATGCCCTCGTCCGTGAAGATCTCCAGCAGGATGGAGTGCGGCACCCGCCCGTCCAGCACCCGGGCCGTGTGCACCCCGTTCCGTACGGCGTGCAAACAGCCCTCCATCTTGGGGACCATCCCGCTCGCCAGCTCGGGCAGCAGCTTCTCCAGCTCCGCCGCGGTCAGTTCGCTGATCACGTCGTCGCTGTTCGGCCAGTCCGCGTACAGGCCCTCCACATCGGTGAGGACCATCAGCGTCTCGGCCCCCAGCGAGGCGGCGAGCGCGGCCGCCGCGGTGTCGGCGTTGACGTTGTAGACCCCTCCCGCGCCGTCGGCGGCGTCCGCGCTGCGGGCGATGGAGGAGATGACCGGAATCCGCCCGTCGTCCAGCAGCGCCTCGATGGCACCGGTCTCCACGGAGCTGATCCGGCCCACCCGGCCCAGGTCGACGGCTTCCCCGTCCACCTCGGCCAGGTGCTTGGTGGCCGCCATGATGTGGGCGTCCTCGCCGGTCATGCCGACGGCGAGCGGGCCGTGCTGGTTGAGCAGATTGACCAGCTCGCGCTGTACCTGGCCCGCCAGCACCATCCGTACGACGTCCATCGTCTCGGGCGTGGTCACCCGCAGCCCGGCCCGGAACTCGGACTCCAGCCCCAGCCGGTCCAGCTGCTTGCTGATCTGGGGGCCGCCGCCGTGCACCACGACGGGGCGCAGCCCGGCGTGCCGCAGAAAGACGACGTCCTGGGCGAAGGCCGCCTTCAGCTCCTCGTCCACCATCGCGTTGCCGCCGAATTTGATGACCACGGTCCTGCCGTGGTGCCGGGTCAGCCAGGGCAGCGCCTCGACGAGGATCTGCGCCTTGGGCAGCGCGGTGTGTTTGCGGGTGCTGCGGGGCTGTCGGACGCTCATGACGAATACGCGCTGTTCTCGTGGACGTAGTCGGCCGTCAGGTCGTTGGTCCAGATGACGGCGGACGCGGAGCCCGCGTTCAGGTCCGCGGTGATGCGGACCTCGCGGAAGCGCATGTCGACCTTGTCGCGGTCCTCGCCGACGGAGCCGCCGCGGCAGACCTGCACGCCGTTGATGGCCACGTCCAGCCGGTCGGGGTCGAAGGTCGCGTCGGTGGTGCCGATGGCGGCGAGCACCCGGCCCCAGTTGGGGTCCTCGCCGTGCACGGCGCACTTGAGGAGGTTGTTGCGGGCGATGGTGCGGCCCACGGTGACGGCCTCGTCCTCGTCGGCCGCGCCCACCACCTCGATCCGGATGTCCTTGGAGGCGCCCTCGGCGTCCCGGACGAGCTGCTGCCCCAGGTCGGCGCAGACCGCGTGGACCGCCTCGGCGAACTCGGCCTGCTCCGGGCGGACTCCGCTCGCTCCGGAGGCCAGCAGCAGCACCGTGTCGTTGGTGGACATGGCACCGTCGGAGTCGATGCGGTCGAAGGTGGTGCGGGTGGCGGCGCGCAGCGCGCCGTCCAGCTCCCCTGCCGTCAGGTCGGCGTCGGTGGTCAGGACGACGAGCATGGTGGCCAGACCCGGGGCGAGCATGCCCGCGCCCTTGGCCATACCGCCCACGGTCCAGCCCGCGGCGCTGGTGACCACGGCCGTCTTGTGCACGGTGTCGGTCGTCTTGATGGCGAGGGCGGCCTTCTCACCCCCGTGCTCGGACAGCGCTGCGGTGGCCGTCTCGACGCCGGGCAGCAGCTTGTCCATCGGCAGCCGCAGCCCGATCAGCCCCGTGGAGGCGACCGCGACCTCCGCCGCGCTGTGCTCGGTGCCGGTGGCAGCCGTCAGCGCCTCGGCCGCCTTCTCCGCCGTCGCGTGGGTGTCCTGGAAGCCGGGAGCGCCCGTACAGGCGTTGGCGCCGCCGGAGTTGAGGACCACGGCGGAGACCCGGCCGCCCTTGAGGACCTGCTCGGACCAGAGCACGGGCGCCGCCTTGACGCGGTTGGAGGTGAAGACCCCCGCCGCCTCCTGGCGCGGCCCGTTGTTGACGACGAGCGCGAGGTCCGGCCCCCCGCTCTCCTTGATCCCGGCGGCGATACCCGCCGCCGTGAACCCGCCGGCCGCTGTGACGCTCATGGTGCGACTCCGATCGTGGAAAGTCCCAGTCCCTCGTCCAGGCCGAGGGCGATGTTCATGCTCTGCACGGCACCGCCCGCGGTGCCCTTGGTGAGGTTGTCGACGGCGCCGACGACGATGATCCGGTCCGCTTCCGGATCGTGGGCGACCTGCAGGTGCACGGAGTTGGAGCCGGCCACCGAGGCCGTCGCGGGCCACTGCCCCTCCGGGAGCAGGGTGACGAACGGCTCGTCCTGGTACGCCTTCTCGTACGCGGCCCGCAGTTGCTCGGCGGTCGTGCCCGGGGTGGCCTTGGCGCTGCAGGTGGCGAGGATGCCGCGCGGCATGGGGGCGAGGGTCGGGGTGAAGGAGACGCTGACCCGCTGCCCCGCGGCGGCCGAGAGGTTCTGGATCATCTCGGGGGTGTGCCGGTGCGTACCGCCGACCCCGTCGGGGCTCGTCGAGCCCAGGACCTCGCTGCCGAGCAGATGCGGCTTGAGGGCCTTGCCGGCGCCGGAGGTACCCGTCGCGGCGACGATCACGGCCTCGGGCTCGGCGAGGCCGCCCGCGTAGGCGGGCACCAGCGCGAGCGAGACGGCGGTGGGGAAGCAGCCGGGTACCGCGATCCGCTTCGTCCCGCGCAGCGCCTCGCGGGCGCCGGGCAACTCGGGGAGACCGTAGGGCCAGGTACCGGCGTGCGGGGTGCCGTAGAACCGCTCCCAGTCCGCCGCGTCGGCCAGCCGGAAGTCGGCGCCGCAGTCGATCACGAGGGGCCCGTCGTCGGGGGTGCCGAGCTGCTCGGCGACGGCCGCCGACTGCCCGTGCGGGAGGGCGAGGAAGATCACGTCGTGGCCCCGCAGCACCTCAACCGTGGTCTCCTCCAGCACGCGGTCCGCATACGGGACCAGGTGCGGCTGGAGCGTCCCGAATCGCTGCCCGGCGTTGCTGTTGCCGGTCAGCGCTCCGACCTCCACCTGTGGATGCCCGGCGAGCAGGCGCAGTACCTCACCCCCCGCGTATCCACTCGCTCCCGCCACCGCCGTGCGCACCGCCATGAGACCTCCTCCTCGGAGGCATGACTATACGCAGCGCAGCAGTTTTATGCAACGAATGATGCGATCACCCGGCTGCCGGGGGGCGACGGAAGCGTGCCTCGGCGTTCGCGTCGGCGCTCCGGCGCTCCGGTTGCCCCCTGAAGCGCTGCGATCGGCCCCTTCAGGCCCCGGACCGGCATACGCCCGGCAGGCACTCAGCATGCGCCTGGCACGCGCTCGGACCGGCTGCCCGCGTCTGGTGAGGTCGGGCTACTGGGCGGTGTAGCCACCGTCGACGGGCAGGGCGATGCCGGTGACATAGCCGGCGCCGGGGCTGGAGAGCCACAGGACGGCCTGGGCGATCTCGTCGGCATGAAGTGCACCAGGGAGGCGGTGACCCGGGAGGGGGCCGGAGCCGCGGCGACGGCGTCGATGTGGACGTCGCCGGTGAACCGGTCGGCGGGGCCCTTCACGGTGGCGATCGAGCTTCGGGTGATCTGCATGGTTCGTTCCTTGTCCGGAGTCCGGAGCGTCACGGGGCACGCCCGTGGAGGTCGGCTGGTCGGACGCGAGGGAGGGGTCAGGGCTTGAGGAGGGCCTTGATGGCGCGTCGTTCGTCCATCGCGCGGTAGCCCTCGGCAACCTGGTCCAGGGGCAGGGTGAGGTCGAAGACCTTGCCGGGGTCGATGCGGCCCGTCAGGACCCGGTCGACGAGGTCGGGCAGGTAGCGGCGTACGGGGGCGGGGCCGCCACGCAGGCCGACGTGGGAGAAGAACAGCTCCTGCCCGTCGACGGCGACCTCATGGGGGACGCCGACGAAGCCGACGTTACCGCCGGGACGGGTGGCTCGCAGGGCCTGGCGCATGGCCTGGGCGGTACCGACGCACTCCAGGACGGAGTCGGCGCCGATCCCGTCGGTGAGGTCCTTGATACGGGCGACGCCCTCCTCACCACGCTCGGTGACGATGTCGGTGGCGCCGAACTCCCGGGCGAGCTTCTGCCGGGGCTCGTGGCGCGACATGGCGATGATCCGCTCCGCGCCGAACTCCTTCGCGGCGATCACGCCGCACAGGCCGACCGCGCCGTCGCCGACGACCACGGCGGTCGAGCCGGGCCGCACCTCGGCGGCCTCGGCGGCCCACCAGCCGGTGCCCAGCACGTCGGAGACGGCCAGCAGGCCGGGCCAGAACTCCTCGCCCGGCACCCCGTCGGTGGCCACCAGGGTGCCCTGGGCGTTGGGTATGCGTACGTACTCGGCCTGGCAGGTGCTCATGAACTCGACGTTCAGGCAGCTCGACGGGAAGCCGTTGCGGCAGTTCGCACAGGTGTTGTCCGAGGTGGCGAAGGAGCCGACGACGAACTGGCCCGGCTTGACGCCCGTGACCTCGGAGCCGACCTCCTCGACGAAGCCGACGTACTCGTGGCCCATCGGGTGCGCCTGCCCGGTCGGCTCCGCGCCCCGGTAGGGCCACAGGTCCGAGCCGCACACACAGGTCACCGCCGTGCGGATGACCGCGTCGGTCGGCTTGAGGATCCGGGCGTCGTCCACGGTCTCGAAACGGACGTCGCCGGGAGCGTGGATCACTGCTCCGCGCATGAGAGGGAGTTCCTTACGTACGGGGGTTCGGCGGCCGGCGCCCGAGGCGTACCGGTGTCCGCCGGATGCGATTCCGGCCCGGGCCCCCGGCAGCACACGCTGCCCGCAGGTCCAGGCCCGGCGCCCTGCCCGCACCGGGACCCGGGGCAGGCGTCCGGCGCCGCGTCACCCAGGAAACCTCCCTCTCAGGCGGGTAGCGAGTCACCAGTGAGAGGTGTACTGGCAGTACATCCCTCCCGCGCCGCCCCAGTCGTACCGTCGAGGGTGTGGACAACCGCCAAGAGGTCCGCGAGTTCCTCACCTCGCGGCGAGCGAAGATCAGGCCCGAGCGGGCCGGGCTGCCCGCCGGGCCCCGGCGCCGCGTACCGGGCCTGCGCAGGAGCGAGGTCGCCGCGCTGGCCGATGTGAGCGTGGAGTACTACGCCAAGCTGGAGCGCGGCAACCTCGCCGGGGTCTCTCCCGCCGTCCTGGAATCCGTCGCCCGCGCACTGCAGCTCGATGACGCCGAGCGGGCCCATCTGCTGCATCTGGCCCGGGCCGCCGACGGCTCCGACGCCCTCACCCGCCCCCGCCGCCGCACCACCACCCGGCAGTGGACCCCGCACCGCAGCCTCCAGTGGACCCTCGACGCGATCACCGCCGGGCCCGCCTTCGTCCGCAACGGCCGCATGGACATCCTCGCCGCCAACCCGCTCGCCCACGCCTTCTACGCCGACGTGTACGCCACCCCGGAGAACCAGGCCAACCTGGCACGCTTCCAGTTCCTCGACCCCGCCTCCCGGCGCCTCTACCCCGACTGGGAGCTCTTCGCCGACATGGCCGTCGCGATCCTCCGCACCGAGGCGGGCCGCGCGCCCCACGACAAGGATCTCCACGACCTGGTCGGCGAACTGTCCACCCGCAGCCAGGAGTTCCGCACCCGCTGGGGCGCCCACAACGTCCGCCACCACGGAACCGGCACCAAACGCTTCCACCACTCCCTCGTCGGCGACCTCACCCTCGCCTTCGAGGGCCTGGAGATGGCAGCCGAACCCGGCCTCACCCTCACCGTCTACACCGCCGAACCCGGCTCCCCCTCCGAAGAAGGACTGCGTCTGCTCGCATCCTGGGCCGCCGCTCAGTCGGGCCGGCCCTCAAGCGCTCGGTCACCCGGGGCCGGTTTCGGAGAAGCCTGAGTGGACGTCACCACCTACCGGAGCTGACGTCAGCGCCTGCCGGGTCCGAGGCGCCCGGGCCCGGCAGGCGGCACCGGGGGCGGGTGAGGCGGGGCCGAGGTGCGGAAAAGCTGTCGCCCGGGGGTGGCACCGGCCGTGATACTCGCCCCCATGCTTGATTTCTCCGACTTCGACACGCGTGGCTACCGCACCGTGGACGTCGCCACCGGCTACGGCCAGTGGGTCACCACTTACGAGGACACCGTCGAGGACGTGATGGACCTCGCGCTGCTGGACGAGTTGACCGTGCCCCCGTGGCGCGAGGTACGGCGCGCGGCCGACCTGGGGTGCGGCACCGGTCGGACCGGCGCGTGGCTGCGGCGGCGAGGGGTCACCGGCACGCTCGACGGGGTGGACCTGACGCCCGGGATGCTGCGAGAGGCCCGCACCAAGGGGGTCCACGACCGGCTCCTGGAGGGCGACGTCCGCGCCACCGAGCTGGAGTCGGGCGCCTACGACCTGGTGATCTCCTCACTCATCGACGAGCATCTGCCCGACCTGCGGCCGTTCTACCGGGAGGCCTGGCGGCTGGCGGCGCCGGGTGCGCACTGCGTCGTGGTCGCCTTCCATCCGCACTTCATCATGGCCTCCGGGATGCCCACCCACTTCACCGACGCCTCGGGGGAGCACGTCGCCATCAGAACCCACGTCCATCTGCTCAGCGACCATGTGAGCGCGGGGCTGGGTGCCGGATGGCGCCTCGCCGAGATGCGGGAGGGAGTCATCGACGACCGCTGGCTGGAGCGCAAACCGAAGTGGGAGAAGTACCGCCACCACCCGATCTCGGCAGCGCTGGTGTGGCACCGGGAGGGCGACTGAGTTCGGCGGCGACAGCGGTGCGGCGGCGGTTCGAGGGCGGCGGACTGTGAAGGGGGTTCACGAAGCGCGCCGGTTCGCGACGCGGGTTCGCGAAGCCCGTTCATGAAGCCCATTCGTGAAACCGGTTCGCGAAGTGCGTTTGCGTTGGAGCGCGCTCCAAGGCCTAGCGTCAACGACCAGATCGCACCAAACGGCGCCCGGCCCGAAACCGCTGGTCCGGGCGCCCCGGCACAGGAGGTACCGCATGACCGCCCTTCCCACCCGCCACCTCGGGGAGCTCGCCGTCTCCGCACAGGGGCTCGGCTGCATGGGTATGAGCCACGGCTACGGCTCCTCCGACGACGAGACGTCCGTCGCCACCCTTCACCGGGCACTCGACCTGGGCGTGAACCTCCTGGACACCTCCGACTTCTACGGTGCGGGCACCAACGAGGAACTCATCGGACGGGCCATCGCCGACCGCCGCGAACAGGTGGTGCTGGCCACCAAGTTCGGCTTCGCCAACAAGCTCGGCGAGCCCACGGTGATCCGGGGCGACGCCGCCTACGTACGCCAGGCGTGCGAGGCGTCGCTGCGCCGGCTGGGCACCGACCACATCGACCTGTACTACCAGCACCGTGTCGACCCCCAGGTGCCCATCGAGGAGACGGTCGGGGCGATGGCGGAGCTGGTGGCCGAGGGCAAGGTCCGCCACCTGGGACTGTCCGAGGCGGGCGCCGAGACCATCCGGCGCGCCCACGCGGTGCACCCGATCAGCGCGCTGCAGAGCGAGTGGTCGCTGTGGACCCGCGATCTGGAGGACGAGATCGCCCCGGTCTGCCGCGAACTGGGCATCGGCGTGGTGCCGTTCTCCCCGCTGGGCCGCGGCTTCCTGACGGGGCGCTACACCTCGCCCGACGCCATGGAGGAGGGTGACGCCCGGCGCTCCATGCCGCGCTGGGCCGGGGACAACTTCGACCGGAACCTGGCGATCGTCGAGCGGTTGAACGAGCTCGCCGAACGGCGCGGGGTCACGGCGGGCCAGCTCGCCCTGGCATGGGTGCAGCACCGGGGCGACAACGTGGTGCCGATCCCGGGCACCCGGCGGGAGAAGTACCTGGAGGAGAACGTGGCGGCGCTCTCGATCTCCCTCACGTCCGAGGAGCTGGCGGACATCGAGGCGGCGGCTCCCCGCGACCGGATCGCCGGGGCCCGCTACGACGACGGTGCCCTGGCCTTCGTCAACCGCTGAGCGGTATCCGGCCGTCGGCCTGCTCACGGCCCTGCGGGGTGGCGCTGTCGGTCCCCGGGGCCATACTCGTCACCATGGCTGAAGGCAGGGAGCGGGCCGCGGAGGCGGAGCGGGACCACGCGGCGCCGCCGAGCGGGCCCGAGCAGTCACCGGTGGAGAGCGGGAAGGCGCCCGCGGCCGCGGTGCCGCGGGCGGTGGAGGACTCACCGCTGCTGGCCGAGGAGCCCTTCCGGTCGTTCCTCACCGACCTCGGGCCGGGTGCCGTGGCGGAGATGGAGCGCTACGGCGCGGAGTTGGCCGCGCGGCACCACGGTCTGGCCGACGACCCGCTGTGCACCTTCGCACTGGCGGTACTGGACGGCTGCGGTCCTCCCGAGGGCCGCAGCGGGTTGCGGGCCCACCTCGCGGCCCGTGCCGCCGGGGGCGGCGCCCGGCCGGAGGCTGGAGGAGGGGCCGACGACTCGGCGGAGGGCGGCGAACCGGGGTACGAGAGCGCGGCGGCGCGCCGGGCTGCGGTGTGGCGGACGCTCGGCGATCTGCTGGCCCGCGAGGAGGGCGCTCCTGTCGACGGGCCACCACCCATGTTCCAGTTGTCCCGCGCCATGGCCGACGGCCGCCAGAGCCCCGAGTCGGACCGCTTCCGGCTCCTGCACGCCCTGCACGCTGCTGCTGCCCGCAGCTGATCACCGCAGCTCCAGCCGCCAGTCACCCGTGAGCCCGGTGAGCGTGAGGGTGGCGAGCGGCTGGACGTCCAGGTGCCAGTAGGTGTGCGGTGGTGCTTTGAGCACGTAGCAGAGCGCCGCCCGCACTATGGAGGGTTCGGTGACGGCGACCGCCCACTCGCCCGCCGCCACCGGCCGGGTGTCCAGCCAGCCGCCGATCCGGCGGATGAAGGTCAGCAGGGACTCCCCGCCGTGCGGGGCCGATCGCGGGTCGGTGCGCCACCGGTGCACGGCCTCCGGCTCGCGCACGGTCACCTCGGTGAGGGTGGCGCCGCGCCAGCGGCCCATGTCCCAGTCGAGCAGAGCCGGTTGGGCGAGCGGGCTGAGGCCGAGCACGGCCCCTGTCTCGCGGCAGCGGGCCGAGGGTGAGCAGTAGCGCAGCTGGGCCGCGGCCAGGTGGGAGAGCGTGGGAGCCCTCCGGACGGCCTCCTCCCACCCGGCGGCGTCCAGCGACCGGTCGTCGTCGAAGCGCACGTCCGCTCCGATGGAGCTGCGGCCGGCGGCGAGCAGCGTCATACGCACGTGCATGCGGTGAGAGTAGAGCCGCACGGCCGGGTGTTCGAGAGTCGTACACCCGGATGTTTTCCGGGAGTTGACCGCACGCGCCCGCTCGACGGGCGCCCGCGCGCGCGTGTCAGCCCTCCGGCAGCACTTCGGCGCAGGCCGTACGGAGACGGCGCACCC
The DNA here is from genome assembly GCF_018070605.1 of Streptomyces sp. B15. Taxonomy (NCBI): domain Bacteria; kingdom Bacillati; phylum Actinomycetota; class Actinomycetes; order Kitasatosporales; family Streptomycetaceae; genus Streptomyces; species Streptomyces sp. B15. The sequence goes on along the minus strand of NZ_JAGPXJ010000037.1, from coordinate 24,778 downwards.
CCTCCACGATGTCGCCCTCGGCCGCAGCGGGCGCGAAGGCGAGCCGCAGATAGGGGGCCGGAGGCTCGGCGGCGAAGTAGGGGCGGCCGGGCGCGACCGCGACTCCGGCGCGCAACGCGGCCGCGTTCAGCGCGTGTTCGTCCGTCCCGTCGGGGAGCCGCAGCCACAGGTGGTAGCCGCCGCGCGGGGCGTGGGCGAGGTCCAGTGCGGGCAGTTCGGCGGCGAGCGCGGTGAGCATCAGTTCGCGGCGGGTACGCAGCTCGGCGGCGACGGTCCGCAGATGGCGGGGCCAGGCCGGGGCGCCCACGAGTTCGAGCGCCGCTTCCTGGAGCGGCCGGGGCACGAAGAAGCTGTCGACGATCTGGATGGCGCGCAGCCGCTCCAGTACGGGTCCCCGTGCGGCCAGTGCGCCGACCCGCAGGTTCGGCGAGGTGACCTTGGTCAGCGAGCAGACGTGGACGACCACGCCGTCCGGGTCCTCGGCGCGCAGCGTGGCCGGGAGCGGCCCGGCGTCCTCGTGCGCGAGGTGCCGGGCGAAGTCGTCCTCGATCACGAAGGCTCCCGCCTGCCTCGCCACCCGCAGCACCTCGCGGCGGCGGTCGGGTGCGAGCACGGCGCCGGTCGGGTTCTGGAACAGCGGCTGGCAGACGAAGACCCGGGCGCCGCTGGCCCGGAAGGCGTCCGCCAGCAGTTCGGGCCGCACTCCCCGGGTGTCGACCGGCACCGGGACGGGGCGCAGCCCCGAGGCGCGGGCGGCGGCGAGCATGCCGGGGTAGGTGGGGGACTCCACGAGCACGGCGGCGCCCGGGGGCGCCAGCGCCCGCAGCGCGGTGGTCAGCGCCGCCTGTCCGCCCGCGGTGACCAGCACGTCCCCGGCGGAGACCGGGCCCGCCGGTCCGCCGATCTCCCGGGCGAACCAGCCGCGCAGCTCCTCCACGCCTTCGAGGGGCGGCCGCCGCCATGCTCCCGGGCGGCGTCCGGCCCGGGCGAGCGCGGCGGCGAGGGCTTTCTCCGGCTGGAGGCCGGACGGCAGATAGCCGCCGCCCAGTTCGAGTACGCCGGGCGGCGGTGCGTCGAGCGTCGTCGTCACCCCGCTCGCGTCGACGCTGCGGGGCACCTGGTCGGGGGAGGCGTCGGCGCTCAGGGCCACCTCCTGCCAGGAGGTGTCGCCCCGCCCGCGGAGCTCGCTGTGCGGCTGCCGCGGCTCGGCGCGGAAGGCCCCGGCCCCGGGGCGGGTGACCACCAGCCCCTCGGCCGCCAGCACGGCCAGCGCCCGGGACACGGTGACCGGGCTGGCCCGGAACCGTTCGACCAGGGCCCGACTGGAAGGGAGCTTCGCGCCCGGGGAGTAGCGATCCAGCTCTTCCCGCAGCCAAGCGGCCAGTTCGGCAACACTGCTACGCTCAACCATGAGAGAACACGATAGCACTATCCGACATTCGGAGATAGCGGATCCGGCCACGGGAGGGCCCGCAGGGACCGCACTCAGGGGCCCGGCCACCGGCCCGGCACCGGCCCGCTCCCCCACCGCTCCGCCCCAGCCGGCAGCCCACCCGCCACCGTCCGTCCCCGGCACCGTCCCCGTCGGGCCCGCCACGGAACGGCGCCCGGCCGCGCCCACCGCCCCGGCCGCGCGCCCCGGTGTCGTGTTCGCCGCCCTCGGGGTCGTGCTCTTCTCGCTGACGTTTCCCGCGACCAGCTGGGCGCTGGAGGGGTTCGGTCCATGGACGTCGACGGCGGTGCGCGGCGTTCTCGCGGGACTCTTCGCCGGTGCCGTGCTCGCGGTGCGGCGGGTACCGGCTCCGGCGCGGCGGCACTGGGTCGGGCTCGCGCTCGCCGCCTCCGGGGTCGTGATCGGGTTCCCGCTGCTGACCACACTCGCCCTGCAGACCTCCACCACCTCGCACGCCGCGGTGGTCGTGGGCCTGCTCCCGCTGACGACGGCCCTCTACTCGTCGGTGCGCACCGGGTCCCGGCCCGCCCCGCTGTTCTGGGTGGCGGCGCTCGCGGGCGCCGCCGTGGTGGTCGCGTTCGCGCTGTACCAGAGCGGCGGCGCCCCCGGCATCGGTGACCTCTATCTGTGCGGGGCGCTGCTGATCTGTGCCGCCGGGTACGCGGAGGGCGGCAGGCTGGCGCGGGAGCTGCCCGCGCTGGAGGTGATCGGGTGGGCGCTGGTGGGCTGTCTTCCGGTGGCCGCGGTCGGCGCCGCTCTCGCTCTGGCGTACGAGCCGGTCACGCTGACCGCTCACTCGGTGCCGGGCCTGGTGTGGAGCGCGGTGTGCTCCCAGTTCGTGGGGCTGCTGTTCTGGTACCGCGCCATGGGACTGGCCGGAGTGGCCCGAACCAGCCAGGTGCAACTTGCGCAGCCGCTGCTTACGCTGGTGTGGGCGGTGCTCCTACTCGGTGAGCGGCTGTCTCCCGCCGCGCCGGCGGCGGCGCTCGCCGTGCTGGTGTGCATCGTGGTCGTACAGCGCAGCCGCGCCTGACCACCGCCGAACAGGAGGGCATGTGTCATGCGAGCGAACACAGGCGACCAACTGCTGATGCACGGAAGGACCGTGGGGCAGCACGACCGTACGGCGGAGATCGTCGAGGTCATGGGTACCAGGGGTGAGCCCCCGTACCGCGTGCGCTACGACGACGGTCACGAGGCCGTGGTCTCCCCCGGCCCCGACTCCGTCGTCCGGGGGCGTCCGGAGAAGCAGGGCGAGAAGGGCTGAGCCTCCCGGCGAAGCGCCGGCCTCGGGGCCGGCCGGCACGGGACCCGCTCCCTTCCGGCCCGGCCCTTCGACCGCCGTCGGTCCCTCGATCCCCGTAACCTCCGTGGCCCCTTCCGCTGCGGCGCCCGCACACGGTGCGGGCGCCGTTCTGGTACTCCGCGCGGCAGCGAGCACGCCTTCCGTACATAAAGGACCTTTCGTCCCCGCCCGCCTCCTGTCGTTCCCGCACAGGTAACGTCGGGCGGCGAGGCGGCGCGTCCCGGCGCCCTCAGACTCCGGGACGGGTTCGCCACGGACCGTGAAATTCAGCGAAAGGCACGAGGTGACGGAGTCTGTAGCCGGCGTGGAACGCGTCGGAGTGGTGGGCTGTGGCCAGATGGGTGCGGGGATCGCGGAGGTGTGCGCGCGGTCCGGCCTGGAGGTGATGGTCGCGGAGACCACCGGTGAGGCCCTGGAGCTCGGCCGCACCCGGCTGGTCAACTCGCTCGGCAAGGCCGCGGACCGCGGCAAGATCAGCCGGCAGGAGTGCGACGCCGCGCTGGAACGACTGTCCTTCACCACCGACCTGGGCGACTTCGCCGACCGGGACCTGGTCGTCGAGGCCGTGATCGAGAACGAGCAGGTCAAGACGGAGATCTTCCAGGTACTGGACCAGGTGGTGACCCGCTCCGACGCCATCCTGGCCTCGAACACCTCCTCGATCCCGCTGGTGAAGCTCGCCGTCGCGACCTCGCGCCCCGACCAGGTCATCGGCATCCACTTCTTCAACCCGGCACCGGTGCAGCAGCTCGTCGAGCTCATCCCGGCGCTGACCACCGGGGAGGAGACCGTCAAACGCGCCGAGACCGTGGTGGGTCAGGTGCTGGGCAAGCACACTATCCGCGCGCAGGACCGCTCCGGCTTCGTCGTCAACGCGCTGCTGATCCCGTACCTGCTCTCCGCCATCCGGATGTTCGAGTCGGGCATCGCCAGCCGCGAGGACATCGACAACGGCATGGAACTCGGCTGCGCCCACCCCATGGGTCCCCTCAAGCTGACCGACCTCATCGGTCTCGACACCGTCGCCTCGGTCGCCGACTCGATGTACGCCGAGTTCAAGGAACCGCTCTACGCCGCTCCCCCGCTTCTGCAGCGCATGGTCGACGCCGGCCGGCTGGGCCGCAAGGCGGGCGCCGGCTTCTACGCCTACTCCTGAGCAGCGGACAACTCCGCTCGGTCCGTCAGGTCGTCGCCGCGCAACCGCGCCACGAGGGCCGCTGCCCCAAGTCCGGGAAGGGGGAAGCGGCCCTCGAAGGCCGAAGGGGCCTGCGGAGTTTCCCAGCGAGGATCAGGTGCGGTCGATGACTTCCGAACTCATCCGCCTCGCACGACCATGACCCGGCGCCCGCGGGTGTGACCGGCTTGGCTGTCGGTGTGCGCCGCCGCGGCCTCGGCGAGCGGGTACGACTTCTCGACCGGGATGTGCAGCTTCCCCCGCGAGATGAGGTCGGCGGCCTCGGTGAGCGCTTCCGGCACGCTCCCGGCCACGCCGGAGAATCGCACACCGAGCTTCGGCGCATCGAGATCGGCGATGGAGATCACCTTCAGTGGATCCCCGGTCAGCTCGACGAGTTCGCGGATCACGCCCGAGCCGGCCAGATCGAGAGCCGCGTCCACCTGGCCGAGCCGCCGCACCCGCTCGACCCACCCCTCGCCGTATGTCGTGGCGAGGGCCCCCAGACCCCGCAGATAGTCCTGGTTCGCGGCCCCGGCCGTGCCGATCACCGTGATGCCGCGAGCGCGGGCGATCTGCAGCACCGCCGAGCCGACTCCCCCGGACGCACCGCTGACCAGCAGCGTCTGCCCGGACCGCACACCGACCTCGCGGATGATGCGCAGCGCGGTCTCCACCACGGAGGGGTACCCGGCCGCCTCCTGGAACGTCAGGCCCTCGGGCATCCGCGCCCAGGCCGACAGCACGGCGAACTCGGCATAGGTGCTTGAGCCTTCGCCGAACACCTGGTCGCCGATCTGGACCCCTTCGACTCCCTCGCCGACCTCGTCCACCACCCCGGCGGCGTCGAGCCCCACACCTGCGGGCAGTTCGATCGGATCGTGCGCCGTACGGCGGTCCTTCTGGAACTGGCCTTCACGGATCCTCCAGTCGACGGGGTTCACACCCGCCGCCCGTACGGCGATGCGTATCCGACCGGGGCCGGCGTGGGGCTCATCGGCGTCCACGAGTTGCAGCACGTCCGGACCGCCGAACTCGGCGAAGCTCACTTTCTTCATGCGGTCGACCGTAGCACTAACGGTTAGCTTTAAAAAACGGTTCCACTTTTGCATTTGGTAGCGTCAGGGCATGAACGTGCCGTCCGGACGCCGTGAGCGCAAGAAGGCCGCGACCCGCCAGAAGATCGCCGACACCGCCCTGGAGCTCTTCCTGGAACGCGGGTACGACGCGGTGGGCATCCGAGACGTGGCCGCCGAGGCCGACGTGGCCGTCACCACGCTCTTCTCCCACTTCGCCTCGAAAGAGGCTCTGGTGTTCGAGCAGGACGAGGACTTCGAGCAGCGCCTCACCCAGGCGGTTACCGACCGGACGCCGCACGAGCCGCTCATCCCGGCACTGCGCCGCGAGATCCTGGCCCTGGTACGGCACTGCACGGCGGACAGCGCCGCCCCGATCCGGCGCATGATCGACGAATCGCCCGCCCTGCGGAAGTACGAGGAGTCGATGCGGCTGCGCCACGCCGAGTCGCTGGCGACGGCCATCGCCGCCGATCCCGGTCTGTCGCAGACCACAACGGCCTGCCGGACGATCGCCAGATTCGTGATCGACGCCTATGCACTGGCGCGGGAGTCGGCCGATCCCGAGGCTGCGGTGGACGAGATCTTCCGGATGATCGAGGCGGCCTGGGAGGCCGGCCTGCCTTCACGGCGTACGTGAACCGGTCCTCCGGGCAGGCCGGCGACCCGTAGGACAGGGCCGGTAGGACAGGGGACGGAAAGGTGGGGCGCCCCCGCCTCAGACCGCGGGGGTGTCGGCGCGTGGCTCGTCGCCGGGCTGGTCCGGATCGTCTCCCGATTTCCCGACCGCCTCGTCACCGGGCTGGACCGGATCGTCTCCCGGCTTCTTGAGTTTCTTGACCGTACGGCGCCGGGCCGCGCCGACCGAGGTCCGCACCACCGAGAGCGGCTTGGCGACCGACTCCAGGGACTTGCGTTCGGCGTCCACCCCGAGGAACGTCTCCGCCAGTCCGCCGACGACCATGATGACGGCGCCCATCAGGAAGCCGATGTAGAGCCTGCCGCGCTCGGTACCGTCGCCGATGAGCCAGCCGTAGAAGTACGGTCCGGTGGCTCCGGCGCACTGCCCGATGGCGAAGAAGAGCGCGATGGCCTTGCCCCGGACCTCCAGCGGGAAGATCTCCCCCGCGGTCAGATAGCCGGATGAGGCACCGGCCGAGGCGAAGAAGAAGATGACGCACCAGGCGATCGTCTGGGTGGTCGCGGTCAGTACGTCGGTGACGAACAGCGTCGCGGTGACCGCCAGCGCGCATCCGGAGAACAGGTAGGTCCCCGCGATCAGCCAGCGGCGGCCCACGATGTCGAAGAGCGGCCCCAGGATGATCGGGCCGGCGAGGTTGCCCGCGGCGAACGCCAGCAGGTACATCGGCGCGTCCTTGTCGGAGACGCCGTAGAACTTCGTCAGCACCAGGGTGTAGGTGAAGAAGATCGCGTTGTACAGGAAGGACTGCGTGATCATCAGCGTCGAGGCGAGCACCGCCCTCTTCGGGTACTCCCTGAAGAGCACCCGCAGCAGCGTGACGTAGGTGGCGTGCTCCGACTCGGTGATCTCGATGGCGTCCTTCTCGTCGACCGGCGGCAGCTTCTTGCCGTGTCCGCGTACGGCGGACTCGATCCGGGCGATGGCGGCCTCGGCCTCGGCCTCCCGGCCGTTCATGATCAGCCAGCGGGGACTCTCCGGCAGATGGCGGCGGACGAACAGCACCGAGAAGCCCAGCACCGGGCCCAGCAGAAAGCCGATCCGCCAGGCGACCGACTCGTCGAAGGTGCTGAGGATCATCAGCTCGGCGACGGTGCCGACCATGGCACCCGCCCAGTAGGTGCCGTTGACCAGCAGGTCGACCCGGCCCCGGAAGCGGGCGGGCATCATCTCCTGGATCGCGGAGTTGATCGCCGCGTACTCACCGCCGATCCCGGTCCCCGCGATGAAGCGGGTCATATACAGATAGGCGTCCCAGCCCGGCCCCTGGCCGTAGGTGAGCGCGGTCAGCCCGCTGCCGAACAGATAGACGCCGAACGTGAGCAGGAAGAGCTTCCGGCGCCCGAAGCGGTCGGCCATCCGCCCGAAGAAGAGCGCACCCGTCACCTGGCCGATCAGATAGACGGTCGCGATCAGCCCCGCCTCGCTGGAGGAGAGCCCCAGTGTCTCCGAGCGGGTGAGGACCGAGGTGACCGAGCTGGCGACCGTGATCTCCAGGCCGTCCAGGATCCACGCACAGCCCAGCGCCGCGATCATTTTCGTGTGGAAGCCGGACCAGGGCATCCGATCGATACGTGCAGGGATCAGGCTGCGGAGCGGTGAGTCCGCCGGACGGGATGATGAGTTCGCTGCTGCCACGCCGTCACCCGTAACCGCAGCCGACCGTCCGTCAGAAGATCGTCCGGGCTTCTCACCCGAAAAGATGAGGGGACATCCGCCAGTGACGGATGTCCCCTCGAACGTCGGGGCGAGCCTCGCTCAGGCGCCCCGCAGCACCGCGCCCGTTCGCTCGACGGCCTCGGCGACGGCCGCGTCACGCGCGGCGGACGCCTCCTCGGCCTTGAGCGTGCGGTCCGGGGCCCGGAAACGCAGTGCGTAGGCCAGCGACTTGCGGCCCGCGCCCAGCTGCTCACCGGTGAAGACGTCGAACAGCCGCAGCGACTCCAGCAGCTCGCCCGCGCCCGCCCGCAGCGCGCTCTCCACCTCGGCGGCCGGGACCGACGCGTCCACGACGAGGGCCACGTCCTGGGTGGCCACCGGGAACGTGGACACGTGCGGGCCCTGCACCTGGCCGGTGGCGGCCCGCTCGACCAGGTCGAGGTCGAGCTCCATCGCGCAGCTCCGCTCCGGCAGCCCCAGCGCCTTGAGCACCCGCGGGTGCAACTCGCCGGCGTGCCCGACCAGTACCCGGCTGCCCTCCAGCTGGACGTGGAGCGCCGCGCACCGCCCGGGGTGCCAGGGCGCGAAGCTCGCGCTCTCCACGGTCAGCTCCACACCCGCCTCGGCGGCCACGGTGCGGGCTGCCTCGATGGCGTCGGCCCAGTCGGCGGGGCGGCCCTTGCCCCACCAGCCGGCCCGCTCGCGGGCGCCCGCGAGGACCACCGCCACGTGCCGGGGCTGTTCGGGCAGCGCCGCGTCCAGCCCGGCCAGCTGCTCGTCGGTGGGCCGCTGGGCGACGGGCAGCCGCTCGGCCGCGGTCTCGGAGCCGGTCGGCAGGAAGACCAGGCCGGTCTCGAACAGCGCCAGGTCGTGGCTGCCGCGTCCGTCGTTGCGGCGCAGCGTGGCCAGCAGCCCGGGCAGCAGGGTGGTACGCAGCCCCGGCTCCTCGTCCGAGAGCGGGTTGACGAGCTGCACCGTACGGCGGCGCGGGTCGCCCGCCTCCAGGCCCAGCGCGTCGAAGGCGGCCTCGCCCACGAACGGGTAGGACGGCGCCTCGACATAGCCGGCGCCCGCCAGCGCACGGCCGACGCGGCGGTGCAGCCGCTGCCGCTCGGTCAGCCCGCGCCCGGGCAGCGGCCTGGGCAGGGTGGAGGGCAGGTTCTCGTAGCCCTCCAGCCGGACGACCTCCTCGGCCAGGTCGTTGGGGTCGGTCAGGTCGGGCCGCCAGGACGGCACGGTGACCGTCAGCTGCTCGTCCTGCCCGGCATCCCCGTAGACGTCGCAGCCGACCTGCTGGAGGCGGCGGACGACCGTCTCGCGCCCGTAGGAGACGCCCGCGACCCGGTCCGGGTGGTCGGCCGGGATCCGGAGCGTCCGGGGCCCCGACGGCGTGGTGATCTCGGTGACGCCCGGTTCGGCGGTGCCGCCGGCGAGCAGCACCAGCAGATCGACGGTGCGCTGCGCGGCCGCTGCCGCCGCCTCCGGGTCGACGCCCCGCTCGAAGCGGCGCGACGCCTCGGAGGAGAGCTTGTGCCGGCGCGCGGTGCGGGCGACGGAGACCGAGTCGAAGTGCGCGGCCTCGATCACCACGTCCGTCGTGCCGCTCACCGGGCCGTCGGCGGCCTCGGCCGAGGCGTCGGCGATCTCGGTGTTGGCGCCGCCCATCACACCGGCCAGGCCGATCGGCCCCCGGTCGTCGGTGATGACCAGGTCCCCGGCGTCCAGGACGCGCTTGGTGCCGTCGAGCGTGACCAGCTTCTCGCCGCTCTCTGCGCGCCGCACCCCGATGGGCCCCTCGATACGGGACCTGTCGTAGGCGTGCAGCGGCTGGCCCAGCTCCAGCATCACGTAGTTGGTGATGTCGACGGGCAGCGAGACCGGGCGCATCCCGGCCTTCTGCAGCCTGCGCTTGAGCCAGATCGGCGACTGCGCCTCGGGCCGCAGCCCGCTGACGGTGCGCGCGGTGAACCGGTCGCAGCCCAGCGGCTCGGTGACCTTCACCGGGTAGCCGTGCGCGTTGGGAACGGGCACGTCCAGCAGCGCCGGGTCACGCAGCGGCACCCCGTAGGCGGTGGCCGTCTCGCGGGCGAGGCCCCGCATCGACAGGCAGTAGCCGCGGTCGGGAGTCACCGCGATGTCCAGGACCTCGTCGACCAGCTCCAGCAGCTCGATCGCGTCGGTGCCGACCTCGTGCTCGGGCGGCAGCACCATGATCCCGCCATGGTCCTCGCCCATGCCCAGCTCGCGCTCGGAGCAGATCATGCCCTCGGAGACGCGGCCGTAGGTCTTACGGGCGCTGATCTCGAATCCGCCGGGCAGCACGGCGCCCGGCAGGACGACGACGACCTTGTCGCCGACGGCGAAGTTGGTGGCACCGCAGATGAGGTTCTGCGGGTCGTCGGCGCCCCGGCCGACGTCCACCTGGCAGTAGCGGATCGGCTTCTTGAATTCCGTCAGCTCCTCGATGGCGAGGACCTGGCCGACCACCAGCGGGCCCTTGAGCCCGGCACCGGTCTGCTCGACCGTCTCGACCTCAAGACCGGCCGCGATCAGCCTGGCCGCGACGTCCCGGCCGGTCTCCGAAGCCGGCAGGTCGACGTACTCCCGGAGCCACGAAAGCGGCGCCCGCATCAGATCTCCATCCCGAACGGCCGGGTGAAGCGCACATCACCCTCGACCATGTCTCGCATGTCCTCGACGTTGTGGCGGAACATCAGCATCCGCTCGATGCCGAACCCGAAGGCGAATCCGCTGTACTTCTCCGGATCGACACCGCAGGCGGTCAGCACCCGCGGGTTGACCATGCCGCAGCCGCCCAGCTCGATCCAGCCCTCGCTGCTGCACGTACGGCAGGGGTTGTCCGGATCGCCGACGGACGCGCCCCGGCACACGAAGCAGACCATGTCCATCTCGGCGGACGGCTCGGTGAAGGGGAAGTAGGACGGGCGCAGCCGGGTGCCGAGGCCCTCGCCGAAGAGCGCCGAGACCATGTGGTCCAAGGTGCCCTTGAGGTCGGCCATGGTCAGCCCCTCGTCGATGGCCAGCAGCTCGACCTGGCCGAAGACGGGAGTATGCGTGGCGTCCAGCTCGTCGGTGCGGTAGACCCGGCCCGGGCAGATGACGTAGACGGGCAGCGCGCGCCCCAGCAGCGAGCGGATCTGCACCGGCGAGGTGTGGGTCCGCAGCACGACGCCGGAGTCCTCCGCGCCGTCCGGGCCCCGCACGAAGAAGGTGTCCTGCATGGTGCGCGCCGGGTGGTCGGGGCCGAGGTTGAGAGCGTCGAAGTTGAACCACTCGGCCTCGACCTCGGGGCCCTCGGCGACCTCGTAGCCCATCGCCACGAAGACGTCCTCGATGCGCTCCGAGAGCGTGGTCAGCGGGTGCCGGGCGCCTGCCGGGCGGCGGTCGTAGGGCAGCGTGACATCCACGGCCTCCTCGACCAGCACGCGCTCGTCGCGCTCGCGCTCCAGCTCCTCCTGTCGGGCCTTGAGGGCCTTGTTGACCGCCCCCCTGGCCTGACCGACACGCTTGCCCGCCTCCGCCTTCGCGTGCGGGGGCAGTGCGCCGATCTCGCGGTTGGCCAGCGCCAACGGGGCACGGTCGCCCGCGTGTGCTGCCTTGACCTCGCGCAGCGCCTCCAGATCCCCGGCGGCGGCGACGGCGGCGAGCGCCTCGTCCCTGGCCCGGTCGATCGCTTCCGGTTTCAGTGCCTCGACCTCGACAGGGTCGTACGACTTGTTGGGTGCCGACATCTCTTCCCGTGTTTCCGATTGTCCCCCAGCTGTCGCTGGGAGGTGCCCCCTGGCTGCGTCCCGCCCTTGTCTGCTGACTGCGTGCCGGGGCCCGAGTCTAAAGGGGGCCGCCTGGTGGCGGATACGCGGAGGCCAGGGGCCTTGGCTGCTGGTCTGCCGGGTCGGCCCGGGTGCGCCGCGTGACCCTGCGGGTCAGGCCAGAAAGGCCGGGGCGCCCACGGGCAGGATAAATCGGAACCGGGCGCCGCCCGCCGGCGCCCTCTCGACAGTGATGGCGCCGCCGTGCGCTTCCACGATGCCCTTGACGATGTAGAGCCCCAGGCCCGTGCCGCCGCGCCTGCTGCCACGCCAGAAGCGGGTGAACACGCGGCTCATGGACTCCTCCGGGATACCTGGGCCCTCGTCGCTGACCGTGACGGCAGTGCCGGTGCCGCCCGGCTCGCGGGGGGACGAGGTGGGCTGGACCTCGATGGTGACAGTTCCCTCGCCGTGCCGCACCGCGTTTTCCAGCAGGTTGGCCAGCACCTGGTCGACCTTGTCGGGGTCCGCCCACAGGTCGGGCAGCTCGTCGGCGATCTCGGTCCTGAACCGGGAGGCCGGCCGGCCCGCCGCCACGTGGGCCTCCACATGGCGCTGCACCACCGCCGCCATGTCCAGCCGCTGGCGGCGCACCTCCAGCCGTCCCGAGTCGATCCGGGAGATGTCCAGCAGTTCGGCGATCAGCCGGGTGACGCGGTTGGCGTCCGCGTTGACGGTCTCCAGCATCAGCCGCTTCTGGTCGTCGGTGAACCGCTCCCACTTGGCCAGCAGCGTGGCCGTGAATCCCTTGACGGAGGTGAGCGGCGAGCGCAGTTCGTGGGCGACGGTGGCGATCAGCTCCGCGTGGCTGCGCTCGGTGCGCCGTCTGGCCTCGGTGCCCCGCAGCGTGACCACGACGCGCTCGACGGGCCCTCGCGGGCGCTGCCGTACATAGCGCGCGGCGACCAGCACCTCGTGGCCGCCGGGCAGCAGCAGGTTCCGCTCGGGCTGCCCGTCGCGGATGGCCAGGCCGTTGTACGGGTCGGTGAGCTGCCACCAGCGGCGCCCGTCCAGGTCCTCCAGCGGGAGCGCGGTGTGCAGCGGGCTGCCCAGCGCCTCCTCGCGCGCCCGCCCGGTGATCCGGACGGCCGCGGCGTTGAAGCAGACGACGCGTCCCGCTCCATCGGCGATGACGAGCCCGTCGGGCAGGTCGTCGGGCCGCACGTCCATCCCGTTCCGCTCCTCCTCCGGCACCCTCGCTCCCCGGCACCCTACTAGCTCTGGGTGACCGCTTGGCACCCTCGGTGTGCCCGCTGGGCGCGGGCCGAGGCATAGAGGCAGACGGCTGCGGCGGTCGCCAGGTTGAGGCTCTCGGCACGACCGTGGATGGGCACCCGTACGACGGAGTCCGCCAGGGCCCGGGTCTCCTCCGGCAGCCCCCACGCCTCGTTGCCGAACACCCAGGCGGTGGGACCGGCCATCGCACCGGCGTCCAGTTCCTCATCCAGGTCCCGCTCCCCGGCGCCGTCGGCCGCCAGCACCCGCACCCCGGCCCCGGCGAGCCCGCGCGCCGCCTCCTGGACGGGCACATCGACGGCGACCGGCAGATGGAAGAGCGACCCGGCCGAGGCGCGCACCGCCTTGGGGTTGTAGAGGTCAACGGAGGCGTCGGTCAGCACCACGGCGTCGGCTCCGGCGGCATCGGCGCAGCGCAGCACGGTGCCGGCGTTGCCGGGGTCGCGTACGTGCGCGAGGACGGCGACCAGCCGGGGCCGCGCCGCCACGATCTGTTCGAACGGCCGGTCCAGGAAGCGGCACAGCCCCACGATCCCCTGCGGCGTGACCGTGTCGGCCATCGCCCCGATCACCTCGTCAGAGGCCGTGAGCACGGGAACCCCCGCCGTACGGGCCGCGTCCAGCAACTCCGTGTGCCGCGCGGCGGCCTCCGGCGTCACATACACCTCGACCAGGTGCTCCACCGCCTCCCGCACGGCCTGCGGCCCCTCGGCGAGGAACCGCCGCTCCTTGCCCCGGAAACTCCGTTTGGCGAGCTTGCGCGCTGTGCTGACGCGGGGAGACCGCACAGAGGTCAGATCGGGTGACATGACAAGCCAGTTGCTCACTTTCGGATAAAAATTTCTCGCCGCCGTGGGGGCACCCCCGTGCGGAGCATGGGGGAGAGAAACCACGACGGCGAGAGTGCGGCGACAGGGCCGACGGCGTCAGCCACGACGCCCGGTCAACGGCGAAGCGGCAGCGCTCAGGCGGCCTTCGGGGCGTTCACATCGCTGGGCAGCGCCTTCTGCGCGACCTCGACCAGCGCGGTGAAGGCGGCGGCGTCGTTGACCGCCAGCTCGGCCAGCATCTTGCGGTCGACCTCGATGGAGGCGGCCTTCAGACCCTGGATGAAGCGGTTGTAGGTGATGCCGTTGGCGCGGGCCGCGGCGTTGATCCGCTGGATCCACAGCTGCCGGAAGTCGCCCTTGCGGCGCTTGCGGTCGTTGTAGTTGTAGACGTAGGAGTGGGTGACCTGCTCCTTCGCCTTGCGGTACAGGCGGGAACGCTGGCCGCGGTAGCCGCTGGCCTGCTCCAGGATCGCCCGGCGCTTCTTCTGAGCGTTTACTGCCCGCTTGACGCGTGCCACGTGATTACTCCTTGTTGGCGGGGCCGGGAGGGGACTTCACTGCTCCGGCCCAGGTCGATGGGGTCCCGGTCGTGCGGGGACTTACTTGCCGAGAAGCTTCTTGAGCTTCTTGGCGTCGGCCGGGGCCGCTTCGGTCTTACCGGCAAGGCGGCGCGTCAGCGTGGACGGCTTGTGCTCGAGGTAGTGGCGGCGACCGGCGCGCTGGCGCATCACCTTGCCGGAGCCGGTGAGCTTGACGCGCTTGCGGGTGCCACTGTGAGTCTTGTTCTTCGGCATGTCGCCGTTTCACTCCTCGTCGGTGACGCCTCCGCTGTCATCCAGGCAGGCGGAAGCGCCAGTTGTTCGTACAGGTTCCAGGGGCGGGTGCCCCGGGAGGGCTCACGCCTCGGCAGGCTCCTCGGCGGACTCCTCAACGGGAGCGGACCCCTGCTGGCGCTCCGCCTTGCGGGCGGCCTGCGCCTCACGGGCCTCGGCCATCGCCTCGGTCTTCTTCTTGTGCGGACCGAGAACCATGATCATGTTGCGGCCGTCCTGCTTCGGGTTGGACTCCACGAAGCCCAGGTCCGACACGTCGTCCGCGAGCCGCTGCAGCAGTCGGAAGCCCAGCTCGGGGCGGGACTGCTCACGACCGCGGAACATGATCGTGATCTTGACCTTGTCGCCCTGCTTGAGGAACCGGACGACGTGACCCTTCTTGGTGTCGTAGTCGTGCGGGTCGATCTTCGGCCGGAGCTTCATCTCCTTGATGACCGTGTGCGCCTGGTTCTTACGCGCTTCACGGGCCTTCATGGCCGACTCGTACTTGAACTTGCCGTAGTCCATGAGCTTGCACACCGGCGGACGGGCGTTCGCCGCGACCTCGACCAGATCGAGGTCGTATTCCTGGGCGAGCTCCAGGGCCTTGGCAAGCGGCACGATGCCGACCTGCTCGCCGCTGGGACCGACGAGTCGCACCTCGGGGACGCGAATGCGGTCGTTGATGCGGGGCTCGGCGCTGATGGGGCCTCCTCGGGTACACCGCGCGAGCGTCTGGCGGACGGCCGCGCATGAGTTACGTCATCAATGGGTGACCACCGCTCGCGAGCGCGAAAAACGCCCCGGACGGGTCACAGGCGGGGCTCCTCACAGACCGGGAGCACCGCCGCGGAACTCCGCGGGGCGCAGCCTGACCGTTGACCCGCGGCCCGCAGGGCCACCAGGTGGGAGAGTCGGAGCCTCCACTTGCGGGCTGGAGCCCGTCCCTGTCGCTCTCTGACGATGGCGGCGGGAACAGTCTTCAGCCGGTCGATATCCCAGCATAGCAGCAGGGCGTACCAAGCGCCGCGCGGCACCTGCCGCGGGGCGGGCCGGACGGCGGGAAGGGCCGGGCCGTGCCGTGCACGGCCCGGCCCGTACGACAATACGGAAGCGGCGGGGCTTAGGGTGATCCGCATGAGCGACGCCGCAGCCGCCGGGCAGCCCTCCGGTCAGAACCCCGACTTCGACAGCCTGACCCGCGACATCGCGGATGTCCCGGCGGTCGAGGTGATCACCACCGTGGCGGTGCACCTGATGAGCTCTGCCGCCGTCAATCTCGGTCTCGCCGAGGAGGGCGAGCAGCACAAGGATTTGGACGAGGCCCGCAAGCTGATCCACGCCCTGGCCGGCCTGGTCACCGCGAGCGCCACCGAGATCGGCTCCTACCACGCGGCGCCGCTGCGCGACGGACTCAAGTCGCTGCAGCTGGCCTTCCGCGAGGCGTCCACCGTCCCCGACGAGCCCGGGCAGGGGCCCGGCGAGAAGTTCACCGGTCCCGTCCACGGCTGAGCCGCCGGGGAGCGCGCCCCTCAGCTGACCCTCATCTCGCGCCGCGGCCGACGGTTCGGCTGCGGGTGCGTGAGCATGTGCACATACGCGGCGACGGCCGCTCCCACCAGGGGCGCCACGATGAACAGCCACAGCTGGGTGAGCGCCGAGCCACCGGCGAAGACGGCCGGGCCCAGGCTCCGGGCCGGGTTGACCGAGGTACCGGTCAGCGGGATGCCGACCAGATGGACGACGGCCAGCGCGATACCGATGGGCAGCCCGTCGAAGCCGACGACCGCCACCTTGTGGGTCACCGCGAGCACCGTGTAGACGAACAGGAAGGTCATGATCAGCTCGGCGACGAAGGCTCCGCCGGTGTTGATGTGCACCGCCGAGCGGTCGCCGAAGCCGTTGCTGCCGAAGCTGCCGCTCGTCTCCAGGCCCGGAACCTGCTTGGCGACCAGGAACAGCAGCGCGGCACCCGCGATACCGCCGACGAGCTGGGCGATCCAGTACTTCACCGCCAGCTCCAGGTCCAGCCGTCCGGCCAGGAACATCCCGAGCGTCACCGCCGGGTTCACATGGGAACCGGAGATCGGCCCGATCGCGTAGGCGAGGGCGAGCATCACGAAGCCGAACGTGAGCGCGATGCCCAGCGAGCCGACGTACTCGGCGGCCAGCACCGCGGCGCCGACGCCGAAGAACACCAGCAGCAGCGTGCCCAGGAACTCCGCGGCGATCGGCTGTGGCTTGTCTTCCAGGTCCTTGAGCTGCTCGGGGCTCGCCTGGAGCGACTTGACCTGCATGTCGACCTCCCGTGGGGGTCGTAGGAGGCAGCCGGGGGTCGGTCTTTCCCCGCACTCCCCCTGAGTGTCCGACGCCCGTCGGCGGCTCGCACCTCGGGAGCGGTCAGGCCCGGTAGAAGGCCGACTCGGGCAGCGGGCTGCCCGCGGGGAGAAGTGCCAGGTCCAGGCCGCGGACCAGCCGGGCGCGCAGCGTCTCGTCGGCGGCCAGCGCTCCGGCCACCCGCTGGGCGACGGCCTGCACTTCGGCGTCCGGCACGAGCGCGAGGGCGAGGGTGCCGTCCCCCGAGGCGTCGCCGGGCGTCAGATGGGCGCCGGCGACCGCGGGCTCGGCCGCGAGCACGGCCCGCAGCGCCTCGGCGACGGCGGGGTCCGCCAGCGCGGAGGTGTGGACGCGGCCCTCGGCGAGCGCATGGAGCGCCGGCCCGGTCAGCTCGTAGGGCACCGGTCCGGCCAGGTCGAGGAGCAGCGTGTCCGCCTGCTCGTGCGCCGCCGCCTGGAGCGCCTGGTGCAGCGGTACGGCGACGGGGCGCGCGTCCGGGCGCCAGCGGGCCAGCGCCTCGGTGGAGGTGAAGGCGGGCAGGGCACGGCGGCCACCTGGCGCGTTGAGCGTGGGGACGGCCATCTCGCTGGTCTTGTCACGGCGCAGCCCGTCCTCCCCCGTCTCGGCCTCGGTCAGGACGGCGACGACGGGAACGAGCAGCCGGGCCCCGCGCAGAGCCGACAGAACGCGGGCCTCGGCCCCCGGTACCCGGCGGTCGGCCCGCCAGGCCGCGAGCGCGTCGGCGAGTTCGGCATCGGCGGTGCCGTCGTCGCTGGAGAAGGCCGGCTGAGGGATGTTCTTGAGCGCCACGCACCGAGCGTATCGGGTGGCCGAGACCGCTGGGGCGCCGGAGGGCGGGCGCCGATAGCGTCGGTGGGATGAACACACGCAGCGATGCCGGCAACGGGCCGCCGGCGCGGCTGGCCGTGGCCGCGCAGTCGCTGGAGGGCGAGCCGGCGGCGGCCCTGGTGCACGGCGAGGCAGGAGCGTTCGTGGCGGCCAGCGTGATGAAGGTGCACATTCTCGTGGCGCTGCTGCTGCGGGCGCAGGGCAGCCTCGGCGGCCCGGCACAGGCGGTGACCGCACAGGAGAGGACGTGGGCCGCCGCCATGATCCAGCACAGCGACAACGACGCGGCGAACGCGCTGTGGCGGGCCGCCGGGGGTGCGGAGGGTCTCACGGCCGCGGGCCGACTGCTGGGGCTGGTCGGCACCCGGCCCGCCGAGGACGGGCGCTGGGGCCTGAGTACGACGACGGCCGCCGACCAGCTGGCGCTGCTGCGCGCCGTGCACGGGCGCGGCCCCGGGCCGCGGGTGCCGGCGCCTGGAGCGCGGCAGTGGGTGCGCGAGCTGATGCGCGGTGTCGTCGACTCCCAGCGCTGGGGCGTGACGGCGGCCGGGGACGGGCGTCCGGCGGCGTCCCGGCCGCCGCACGAGGCGTCACAGCCGCCGCCTCACGAGGTGAAGAACGGTTGGCTCCCCCGCACGGCGACCGGTCTGTGGGTGATCAACAGTGTGGGCCGGGTGACCGCCGCGGGCCGCCCCTGGCTGCTGGCCGTACTCTCGGACGGGCACGCCACGGCCGAGGAGGGCATCGCCGCGGTGGAGGAGGCCGCCCGCGCGGCGGTACACGCGCTCATGGACCACCGGGTGGCGCCGGACCCCCTCCCGGGCCGCCGCCCGGCCGGACGGGGCGGATCCGCAGCCGGGGCGGGAGCCACGGGGTGAAACCGCGGTGGACGGCGAGGGCCACCCCGATCAGTACGGCACCCAGCACGGCCGCCAGGATCGCGAACCAGCCGGGGCCGCCCTCGTCCCCCGGGCGCCCCGACCCGAAGTACTCCTTGCCGTACTCGCCGACGGCAGGCTGCTGCTTGCGCGGCTCGATGTGGGAGCCCATCTCGATGGCCGCCGCCGGATCCACCACCCCGGTGCCGACCGCGTCGCTGCGCCCGCCCTCCGGGGTGTGGCCGGCGGTGTCCGAGATCAGCTTCTTGATCTGGGTGGGGCTCAGATCCGGGTGGGCGGCGCGGACCAGCGCCACGGCGCCCGAGGTGAAGGCCGCGGCGGCGCTGGTGCCCCAGCCCTGGTAGTAGCCGCGGTCGGGGTCGGCGATGAGGATGTCCTTGCCTGGCGCCGCCACGGTCGCGTACCAGCGCCGGGTGGAGAAGGCCGCCCGCGCGCCGTTGCGGTCGACGGCGGCCACCGCGATGACGCCCGGGTAGGCGGCGGGATAGGAGACGTGGTCGCCGTCCTCACCGCCGTTGCCCGCCGAGGCCACGACGACGGCCCCCTTGCGCAGCGCGTAGCGGACCGCGGCGTCCTCACGGGCGTCGGGGTGCGCGGCGTCGCTGTCGTCGCCCAGGGAGAGGTTGATGACATCGGCGCCGTGGTCGGCGGCCCAGCGGATGCCGTCGGCGAGGGCGGTCTTGCGCTGGTCGCGGGCCTTGCCGCGCTGCGGGTCCTTCTCCTCCAGCAGCACCCGCACCGGCAGGATGCGGGCCTCGGGCGCGATGCCGAGCACCCCGTCCTTGCCGTCCTTGCCATGGCCGTGCCCGGCGATGATCCCGGCCATGGCGGTGCCGTGCCGGGCCCAGTGGCGGTCGCCCTTCTCGGCGCCGATACCGACCACGTCCTTGCCGTCGAGCACGTTCTTGTGCAGGTCGGGGTGGCTGCCGTCGACGCCGGTGTCCAGCACGGCGACGGTGACGCCCCGGCCCTTGGTGGTCTTCCACGCCTCCTTGGCGTGCAGGGCTTTGAGCGCCCACTCCTGCCGCTGCAGCCCCTCGCCCTGCGCATGTGCCGTACCGGCGGTGACGGGTGCGAGGGCGAGCAGGGCACACACGAGGGCGGTCAGGGTGCGCCGGGCACGCCGGGTGCGCAGTGGGCGCAGCACACGCTTCATCGGTTCTCGTCGCCTTCCGCCTCGCCGTCCTTGCCCTTGTCCGCCTTGTGCGCGCCGCCGCCGGAGCCGGACTCCCGCTGGGTGGTGGCCTCGCGCAGCCGGCGCTCGATGCGGTCGGCGACGCCCTGGGCGTCATGGCCGAGTCCGGCCTGGGCGGCGGCCGAGGTCTCGCCCTTGCGAGTGGCGTCGTTCGCCGGCTGGGGGTCGGTGACCACCCGGCCGTCGGCGAAGCCGGAGACGGAGTAGACGACCACGGGCACGTCCCGCAGCACCCGGACGGTCCAGCTCGCCCGCTGCGCGTCGCCGAACTCGGCGGCGACCGTACCGCGCGCGGCGTACGGACGCGGCATCAGATCGGCGCGGTCGGCGAAGTTCTGGGACGCGAACCGCTCCCGCAGATCGCGCATGGCGGCCGGGTCGGCCTTGGTGAACATCAGCCCGACGGTGATGACGCTGGTGGAGGTCTCATCGACGTAGGTGGCCCGCACCAGCCGGCCACAGCCCACCGGGGCCAGCGCTTTGGCCAGCGTCGGGTCGAAGGCGTGCGCACAGTTGCTGTCGGGCGCCACCGCGACCCGGGACCAGCGCCGGTCGGCGCCGCCGGGCCCGGCGTCCTCGCCCTTGAGGGTGCGGGGGAAGAGTTCGTCGACGGGGATCTCGTGCCAGGCCGCGCGGGCGCCGTCGAATCCGGCCGCCACCGCGGGCCGTTGGTCGACGTCTCCGGACAGCAGCACCCCGGCGCCTGCGCCGCCCAGCAGGCCGACGCCCAGGACGAGGCAGACGGCGGCGAGGACCGACCGGACGGTGGGCGGGGCATGCCCACGGGAACCGGCGGCCGAGGCCGGGCCGAACCGGGCGGTGACGCGCGGCGGTGGCGGCGGGATCGTGGGGGCCGGCGGCGGTACGGGCGCGGCCGGTGCGGTGCCGGTCCCCGGGGAGGGATCGGCAGCGCGGTCCGAGGTGCGGGACCCGGGCGGCGCTCCGGCGGTGCCCTTGGCCTCGGGGGCTTCCGGCTCGCTGTACGGGCGGCCGTTCTGCGGGCGCCCGTTGCGCAGGGCCGGGACGCGAGGGCCGGTGAGGGGTTCGCCGGTGGGGGGCGCGGGTTGCGGAAGGTGTGCGGGAGCGGGGGGACGGAGGGCGTGCGCGGGATCGCGGGGGGCAGGGACGGACGCGCGCTCGGAGCGCTCCGCCGCTGCCTCTTCCCTCTCCCTGGAATGTGGCATCTGTGGGCTGGACTCGTCTTCCGGGGTCGGCTCCGCCTCCTGCGCGCGCCCCGTCTCCTCATCCATGTCGGCCTGGCCGGCCGTGCCATCGGCGGCCGTGCCGTCGGCAACGGCGCTCGCCGGTCCGGCGGCGGACGGTGGTGGGGAGACGGGACGTGGGGGGACGCTGGGACGCGGAGGGACAGCGGGGCGGGGTGGTGCTGCCGGTGGCGCGGGGATGGACGTGGCGAGCGAGGGCGGCGGCGCCGCGGGCCGGGGCGGGGTGGCGGGGCGCTCGGGGACAGCGGCACGGTCGGCGTCAGTGCCCATGTGCGCCCCCCTTCGCGCGATACCGCCCCGCACGAACGCCAGGCTGAGCAGGCATGTTCGTCGTGGCCACAGTGAACTGTTCGCCGCGTGCCGTCCCGTCACGGCGTGCGGCGTCACTCTACGGTGCGAACCGGGAGGGACGGCAACCCGGCCAAAGGGGGTGACGACCCCGGCGAGGTGGGCGAACGCGCCCCGGCGGGAACGGTCGCGGAAGGTGTCCGGCGTTCCGGGGCTGTGCGGCGCCCGGCGCCCGTGGCAAGCTGCCAGGGTGTTCGATTCGACTGCCGATCCCGCCACCGTCCGCGCCCGGTACGACCGTGCGACCGCCCAGCTGGACGCGCCGCTCGCGCTGGTGGACCTGGCGGCGTTCGACGCCAACGCCGACGACCTGCTGCGGCGCGCCGGGGGCAAGCCGGTACGGGTGGCCAGCAAGTCGGTGCGCTGCCGCACGCTGTTGGAGCGGGTGCTGGCCAAGGACGGTTTCAGCGGGGTGATGAGCTACACCCTCGCCGAGTCGCTGTGGCTGGCCAGATCGGGCATCACGGATGTGCTGCTGGCGTACCCGTCGGCCGATCGCGCCGGGTACGCGGAACTGGCCGGCGATCCCAAGCTGGCCGCGGCGGTGACCGTGATGGTGGACGACCCGGCGCAGCTCGCGTTGATCGACGCGGCACGCGACGGGGGCGGCGAGCGGATCCGGGTCTGCATCGAACTGGACACCTCGCTGCGGCTGCTGGGCGGCCGGATCCACATCGGCAGCCGCCGCTCGCCGCTGCACTCCCCCGCCGAGCTGGCCGATCTCGCCCGTGCCGTGCAGCGGCGCCCGGGCTTCCAGCTGGTGGGGGTGATGGCGTACGAGGGCCATGTGGCGGGGGTGGGGGACGCCGTGGCCGGTGCGCCCGTGCTCTCACGCGGGATCCGACTGATGCAGTCGGCGGCCCGGCGCGAACTGGCGGGGCGGCGCGCCGCGGCGGTGCGGGCCGTCCGCGCGG
Source organism: Streptomyces sp. B15 (assembly GCF_018070605.1). Taxonomy (NCBI): domain Bacteria; kingdom Bacillati; phylum Actinomycetota; class Actinomycetes; order Kitasatosporales; family Streptomycetaceae; genus Streptomyces; species Streptomyces sp. B15. Next base: position 2,937 of record NZ_JAGPXJ010000037.1, on the reverse strand, counting down.
TGGCGCCGGACCTGGAGTTCGTCAACGGCGGTGGTACGGGAAGTGTCCAGCACACCGCGGCCGAGGAGGCGGTGACGGAGATCGCGGCCGGCTCGGGGCTGTATGTGCCCCGGCTGTTCGACAACTACACCTCGTTCACCGGCCGTCCCGCCGCGCTGTTCGCCATGCCGGTGGTGCGCAGGCCCGGCGTGGGTATGGTCACGGTGCTGGGCGGCGGCTATCCGGCCTCCGGTGCCGCCGGCCCCGACCGGCTGCCCGAGCCCTGTCTGCCCACCGGGCTCCGCTACGCCCCGCAGGAGGGGCCCGGCGAGGTGCAGACCCCGCTGCTGGGCCGGCCCGCCGACGACCTGCTCATCGGGGACAAGGTCTGGTTCCGGCACGCGAAGGCAGGTGAGCTGTGCGAGCGGTTCGACACGCTGCACCTGGTGGAGGGCGACCGGGTGACGGGGTCGGTGCCCACCTACCGGGGCGAGGGCATGACCTTCCTGTGACCGGGCCGGTGCCGGCGCTGCCACCGGCGCCGGTCAGACCGCCTCGGTGTTGCCGTCGTCCTGCCGGCCGAGCTCGGTCTGGACGAGCCCCTTGCGGAGCTCGTCCAGATCGGCGGCGGACGGCCCGCCGTCGGAGACGTCGACGCTGCTCCACATGACCAGGATGTCCTGGCGGTCGTGCGGGGAGCGGAAGACGACCGCCTCCACGTCGGCGTCCGGTTCGAGCTTGTTCTCCACCCGCCAGCGGATGCGGTACCCCGGCCGTCCGGCGACTGTGACCTCACCCGACTCGGTGACCTTGTGCGAGGTGATACCGCCGTACGCCTTCTTCCCGTACGACTCCTTGGCGTTCTTGGCCACCTCGGCCTCGGCGATCTGCTTGAGCGAGTCCTTCTCCCACACACCGGGGAAGCGGTGCAGCGCGGCGCCACCGCGCACGCAGGGCGTGGGCTGCGGCTTGGGACACGGGTAGCTGCCGCGGTAGCTGAGGAAGGACGAGTCGGGGTTCTTGAGCTCCCACCCCTGGGGCACGGTCATCCCGACGCCGAAGCGGGGGATGGACACCACCTCTCCCGGGGAGATGTGCGGCGCCGGCTTGTCGTCGTCCGGCCCAGGTTTCTCCGCTTCCGGGCTCTCGGAGGGCTTCGAGGAGGAGGAAGAGGCCGCCTTGGGCTCCTTGTCGTCCGAGCCGTCGCTGCCGCCCAGCAGCAGCACCCCGCCCACCGCCAGCGCGGCGGCCAGCACGATCGAGCCCACGATGCCCGCGACGAGCGGACCGCGCCCTGCCCCGCCGCCCCGGCCCGGCAGCGGGGCGGCAACCCCGGTGCCGGGCCGGGTGTGGCTGGTCCAGGTGCTGCCGTCCCACCAGCGCTCCTGCGGCGGGAGTTGGGGCGTCTGCCCGGGATCGGGATACCAGCCGGGCGGGGTCGTCATGCTCACTGTCGCACCCTATGGCACATACGTACGACGATGGAGGGCGGCCCGGAGGACGGCGAGGAGAACGGCGAGGAGACCGGCCTCACGCCCCCTCGCCGTAGGCGAGGTCTTCCTGGTCGGGGACGATCGAACCGTTGCTCCTGCGAACCGGCCCGAGGGAGCCGTCAGGGTTGGTACGGCCCTCGGTGGCGCACGGATACGGCGTCTCCTTGCGCGGCAGCGGCTCGATGAACATCGGATTCACCGCCCAACGCCCATCGGCGTCGTCGTACCCCCGGCACATGATCTCCGGCTTGTTGCGGTTGAGTACGAGATGGGTGCCCGTCGCATCCCCGACGAAGGTGACATCGGTGTCGGCGTCACCGCCGCCGATGGCGATGCGGTGCCCCCGGTCCTGCTTCTGCCAGGCACGGGCGCCCTCGATACCGAAGATCTCCTGGTTGATGACGCAGCGCTTGCCGTCGATGTAAGGGATCATCTCGCCCTTGCTGCGGGGCATGTCACCGCAGCCCTCGGTCCAGGCCGTGATCCTGCCGTGCTCGACGACGCTGCGGATCGCGAGGGTGTGCTTGCGGTCGATACCGACCCCGCTCGCCCACTCCTCCGCCACCGGCTCGGAGCCCGCCGAGACGACGTAGACCTCGAACCCGGCCCTCCTGAGCGTACGGAGCAGATCCTTCTGCTGCGCGTAGTAGCGGCTGTAGGCGGGCACGGTGTGGGTGCCGACCCGCTGCTCACTGCCGATGGGCGCCGCCAGCGCCTCGTCCCGCGCCGCCCGCGCGTAGGAGCGGAGCTCGGCGACCGTGTGCCCCGCGAACAGCTGCGGGACCCAGGCGTACTGGGGAACGGTACGGCGGTGGTTCCACCCGCCTGCGAACGCCTGCCGGCCGCTCATCGTCTCGGCCTCGCCCCGGACCTGGAGGATCTCGTCGGCGCACGCGGCGTTGCTCGACGTGGGGAGGGGCTTCCCGACCGGAACGTCGGTGCCGCACGCCTCGGTGAGGGCCCGGTCGGCGGCCGGAGTCAGCCACTTGCTGGTGTCCGCCCAGTCCTGAGGACGGAGGATCTTGTCGTGCCGGAGGGCCCAGGCGATGGTGGCGTCGGTCGCGTCGTTCTTGACGATGGTGTTGTCCCAGTCGAACGCGGCGACCGGACGGTGCCCGTGCCCGCCACCGCGCCACTTCGCGGAGCAAGTGCCGCGCTCGTCGATGGTGCGCTGGAGCTTGGCGCGGTTGTCGCCGAACCACTTGAGCTTTTTCGAGAGCTGGGGGCAATGGCGTGCGCCGCCCGTGTGGTGGGCGCCGTGCGCCTGGGCGGGGGTGGAGGTGAGGGTTGCGGCGAGGGCCGCGGCCATGGTGAGGGCCGACAGGACGGATCTGCTGCGCATGCTGGGCGCCCCTCCTGGGAGATCAACAGTGTCTCTGTGTACGCTACATCCAATTCCCCGTCACCATTGCTTGAGGGGGCCCACTTGGGCCCCCTCCCTGGTGTTGGGGGCTCCGCGGGTGGG
>NZ_JAGPXJ010000242.1:0-382 GCF_018070605.1 Streptomyces sp. B15 | reverse complement strand
CTCCCTGCTCGCGGCCTTCGGTGCCACCGTGGCCGTGTTCCAGTGGGGCTGGCTGGGCTCGCTGTTCAACGTGACGGAGCCCGGGCCCATCCTGAGCTTCCTGCCCATCCTGGCGGTCGGGATCCTCTTCGGGCTCGCCATGGACTACCAGATGTTCCTGGTCTCTGCCATGCGCGAGGCGTTCAGCCACGGCAGGGACGGGAAGACGGCAGTGGTCGTGGGCTACAACCACAGCGCCCGCGTGGTCGTGGCCGCCGCGCTCATCATGACCGGCGTGTTCATGGGCTTCGTGTTCAGCGGTGACCCGATGATCGCCTCGATCGGCTTCGTGCTCTCCGCGGGCGTGCTCTTCGACGCCTTCGTGGTGCGCATGACGCTCATC
>NZ_JAGPXJ010000241.1:0-384 GCF_018070605.1 Streptomyces sp. B15 | reverse complement strand
GTATGTCCGCGCGCTTCCCCGGGGCACCGTCCGTCGCCGCCTTCTGGGCGAACCTCCGCGAAGGCGTCGACAGCGTCAGCGTCTTCTCCTCGGGCGGCACCGAGCCGGACCATGTCCCCGTCGGCGGTGTCCTCGACGACATCGAGGGCTTCGACGCGGACTTCTTCGGTATGAGCCCCAAGGAGGCCCAGCTCACCGACCCCGCGCACCGGCTCTTCCTCGAATGCTGCCACCAGGCGCTGGAGGAAGGGGGCTACGCGGCCTCGGCGCCCGGCACCCGCATCGGTGTGTTCGCTGGTTCCGGTATGAATCTGTACGACCACCAGGACGCGCCCGGCGCCACACCCCCGCCCCCGGACGGCGACCCGGCCACCGGCCTGCTGA
>NZ_JAGPXJ010000036.1:0-64024 GCF_018070605.1 Streptomyces sp. B15 | reverse complement strand
CGCCCGCGGTGGAGCCCGCGCGCAGCGGCAGGCTGCCCGAGGTGAGCAGCCAGCCGCCGGTGCCCAGCGGCGGGCCGGTGTGCTCGGAGGCGCGGTGGACGGTGCCGTCGGCGTCGCGTACCAGGATGGGCACGTGCCCGGCGGAGGCGTAGCGGAGGCAGCCCTCGTTGGGGTCGTGGACGGCGTAGACGCAGGTGGCGATCTGGGAGGCGTCGATCTCGGCGGCGAGCCCGTCGAGCAGTTGCAGGACCTCGTGCGGAGGCAGGTCGAGCCGGGCGTAGGCACGCACTGCCGTGCGCAGCTGGCCCATGACGGCGGCGGCGCGCACGCCGCGCCCCATGACGTCGCCGATGACGAGTGCCGTGCGGCCCGCCCCGAGGGTGATGACGTCGTACCAGTCGCCACCGACGGCCGCGTCCGTGCCACCCGGTTGGTAGGTGGCTGCGACCCGCAGGTCGTCGGGCTGTTCCAACTCCTGGGGCAGCAGACTGCGCTGGAGGGTGACGGCGGCCTCGCGCTGGCGGCGTTCGCTGGCACGCAGCCGTTCCACCGCCTGCACCTGGTCGGTGACGTCGGCGGCGAAGATCAGCACGCCGCTGTCACCCGATGTGGTGATGGGAGTGCAGGTGAAGGTGTAGTAGCCCGGACGTCGCCTGTTGCCCGGCGCGCCCTGCTGCGGGGGGACCCGGCGGGACTTGACCGTGCGGGGCCGCCCGCTGCGCCGCACCTGGTCCATCAGCGGGAGCAGGCCCAGTTCGACCAGTTCGGGCAGCGCCTCCCGGGCCGCGGCGCCGGTGGGGCGGGGGCCGAAGACGTGGCTGTAGGCCTCATTGACGAAGGCGATGCGGTGCTCGGGGCCGTGCACGACGGCCACCAGCGCGGGAACCTGCCCGAGCAGGGCGCGTACGGGGAGCGCGTCGATGGCACGTCTGCGCTTCCACGCCGCTCGTTCGGGTTCGGTTCCGGACGCCGAGGCGTGCTGGGCGTACTGCGGTTCCGACTCGGGAGCGGTTTCCGGGTCGGTTTCGGGCACGGTCCCGGGGTCGGTACCGGGGTCGGTCTCGGCGGGCGGGTGGTTGCGTGCGGCGGGGACGGTGGGCGTCTCCGTGCCCTCGGGATCCTCAAGGCCCTCGGGACCGTCAGGGCTCTTTCGAGCGCCCTCGTGACGCGCGTGCCTCGACCGCCCGGACGCCGACTGCGTGGACCGGTCGGGGGCCGTTGCCTGGTCGGGGACCGTGGGGTCGACGACTACGGGGTCGGCGGTCGCCGGGCGCGCTGTCCCGGCCGCTTGTTCGCCGCTGCCGCTGTCGCTGTCGCGGCCGGTCCCGTCGGCGCTGTCGCTGTCGCTGCCGGAGTCGTTGCCGACGCCGTCGTCACCGTTCCCGGCGTCTTTGGCTGTGTCGTCGGCGTCGTCGGCGTCGTCGACATCGCCGCCCTTGCCGGCCTCGTCCGTGCCGCTGCCGGAGGTACCGGAGGTACCGGTCGACTGCGCTCGCGCCTTTATCGCGGCCTGGGCGGCAGCGGTGCGCCGCTGTGTGCCGGGCAGTCGGGCGCTCCACCGCGTGAAGTTCACGTCGTCCGATTCCTTGTGTGGTTCGCTGTGTTCGCTCGGGTCGCTCGGGCCGCTTCGGGGTCACGCTTCGCAGACGCGGGCCCACCCATGGTCACATGTCCAGTGTGGCCCACCGTGCCGGTGGAACCCCTCAGTTCTCGTCGGGGCGCCGTACCGTGCCCGCCGCGAGTTCGAACTCGGCACGGGGGTGCTCCAGCGAGCCGAGAGAGACGATCTCTCTCTTGAACAGGCCGGAGAGTACCCATTCCGCCAGCACGCGTGCCTTCCGGTTGAAGGTCGGCACCCGGCTGAGGTGATAGGCGCGGTGCATGAACCAGGCAGGGTAGCCCTTGAGTTTCCGTCCGTACACGTGCGCGACGCCCTTGTGCAGTCCGAGGGAGGCGACGGACCCCGCGTAGGAGTGGCGGTAGGGGGTGGGTTCCCGGCCTTCGCACACCGCTGCGAGGTTGTCGGCGAGGCGGCGTGCCTGGCGGACGGCGTGCTGCGCGTTGGGGGCGCACAGCGGCCGTTCCGCGCCGTCCGCCGATGCCGCGCCCCGGGCCCGGTCCTGGGCCGGTTCCGCGGCCCGTTCCGCGGCCGGTTCCGCCGCGAGGTCGGGGACCGCCGCGGCGTCCCCCGCCGACCAGGCGTGTGCGGTCCCCTGGACGCGCAGTGTGGGCTCGCATCGGAGCTTGCCGCGCGCGGTGACGGGCAACCCGGTGCGGGCGAGCAAGGGGTGGGGCTTGACCCCGGCCGTCCACACCAGGGTGCGGGACGGGTGCCGGGAGCCGTCGCTGAGGACGGCGACCCTGTTCTCGCACGAGTCGAGGCGCGTTTGCAGGCGTACGTCGATGTTGCGGGCACGCAGCTCGCGCAGCGCGTAGCCGCCCATCTCCGCGCCGACCTCCGGCAGGATCCGGTCGCTGGCCTCCACCAGCAGGAAGCGCAGGTCGTCCGCGGAGATGTTGTGGTAGTAGCGGCAGGCGTAGCGCGCCATGTCCTCCAGTTCGGCCAGCGCTTCGACACCCGCGTAGCCGCCGCCGACGAAGACGAAGGTCAGGGCCGCGTCGCGGAGGGCGGGGTCCCGGGTGGAGGAGGCGATGTCGAGCTGTTCGAGCACATGGTTGCGAAGCCCGATGGCCTCCTCGACCGTCTTGAAGCCGATGCCGTGCTCGGCCAGGCCGGGGACGGGGAGGGTGCGCGAGACGGAGCCCGGTGCCAGCACCAGCTCGGTGTAGGGCAGTTCCAGGGTCTGCGGCTCGGGCCGCTCCCCGGGGGCCGCGTGCGCCGCGCGGGCCGCGTCGGACTCGGCCGTGGCGAGGGTCGAGATGTGCGCGACACGGCGGTCGTGGTCGATGGTGCGGGCCTCGCCCACGATGACCTGGCAGTGCGGCAGCACCCGGCGCAGCGGCACCACGACATGCCGGGGGGAGATCGACCCGGCGGCGGCCTCGGGCAGGAACGGCTGGTAGGTCATGTAGGGGTCGGGGTCCAGGATGGTGATGGCGACCCCGTCGGCGGACTCCAGTGACGTGGCGACGGGCGCGTCCGGCGCACCGAGGGCGTCCGGCGCGTCCGGGGCGGGGGCCCCGTCGGCGCCGACGGCCTGTCGGAGCCGCTGCTTGAGTCTGCGCTGGAGGCGCAGCGCTGTGTACATGCCGACGTAGCCGCCGCCGACGATGAGGATGCGCGCGGGTTTCGCAGGTTCCTTCGTGGCCTTCGTCACCTGACCATGACGCACCCTCGGCCCCTCGTTTGTCCACAGGACACGTCAATCATGTGACCGGGCCACGCCGGGCGCACGTTGTATCACCGGCTTCGTACGGGACATGGTCCGTGCAGGTCACCGCCGGGGTGCGGGGGGCGCGCGGGGCGTGAGGGCAACGTACGGCCGGTACGGGGACGCCGAGGACGACGGGCCGTGCCCGAACGCCCTCTTCTCTCTCAGGGTGGGCTCAACTATGTTCGTATCCCAGCGGGTACGGCCTGTGGACCAGTGCGCCGTATTCCGACCCCGCGGACGCGGGGGTCTCCGGGGGGAGACATGGATTTACCGGGGGAACAACGATGCACATTCAGGGTATTCACGGCTCTCGTGCCGGAGCGGCGCCGACCGCTGTCTCCGCCGTTCCGGAGGGCCAGACCACCGCGCACGCCGCCGCAGCCGCAACCGCGACCGCGGCGGCCCGGCGCACGACACCGCTGAGAGTGGACGCACAGCGGAATCTCGAACATGTACTGCGCGCCGCGCGCGAGGTCTTCGGCGAGCTGGGTTACGGAGCGCCGATGGAGGACGTCGCCCGGCGGGCACGGGTGGGGGTCGGGACGGTCTACCGCCGCTTCCCGAGCAAGGACGTACTGGTCAGGCGGATAGCCGAGGAAGAGACGGCGCGGCTGACCGAGCAGGCCAGGGCCGCGCTGGGCCAGGAGGAGGAGCCCTGGTCGGCGCTCTCCCGCTTTCTGCGCACCTCCGTCGCCTCGGGGGCCGGACGGCTGCTGCCACCGCGGATACTCCGGGCGGAGACCCGTCCGGACAGTGCGCTGCGGGTGCCGCCGCAGCGCACCTCCGTACAGGGCGGATACGTCGAGGCGCCGACGTACACCGAGGGCTCGCAGCCGGACCTGCGGCTGGTGGAGCGTCCCACCGCGCTGAGCGAGTCCGAGGCCGCGTACGACGGGCTGGACGACGATCCGGGAGCGGCGGAACTGCTGGAGGTCGTCGGGCAGTTGGTCGCACGGGCGCGGGAGGCGGGTGAGCTGCGCCCGGATGTGACGGTGGGCGATGTGCTGCTGGTGATAGCGACCGCCGCCCCCTCGCTGCCGGACGCGGCACAGCAGGCCGCGGCCTCCACCCGGCTGCTGGACATCCTGCTGGAGGGGTTGCGCTCCCGCAGCGTGCACTGATTTCGGCTTCTCCTGCGAGGCCGCGGCTTCCCCGTAAAGGGTCTCTTCATTCGGAGAGCCGTGCGAGAAGACCCGAACGGGTGGTTGGTCTGCTTGTCGGGTTCCTGTCCGCGGGTGCTGTGCCACGCTGACGCGATGGTCAGCACGCTGGGCGGGTACGGAAGTCGCGGCTATGGGTGGTGACAAGGAGCGGGAGCCCGGTAAGCCCTGCCCGGGTTCCTCCCGGGGGGCATCCGGACACCCCGTCCCGCGTCAGGTACCCGAGCAGCGCAGGCGGCAGGGCACCTCGCCGGGACGCGACGGGCACGCCCGGCGCGGCGGGCACGGCGTCTCCGACATGGAGCTGCTCTCCCGGATGCGGGAGGGCGACGACGCGGCGTACGAGGAGCTGTACCGGCGGCACGCCGAACCGGTGCGCCGCTATGCCCGCACGTGCTGTCGGGACGCGGACACGGCGGAGGATCTGACGGGCGAGGTCTTCGCGCGCACCTTGCAGGCCGTACGCGGCGGCAAGGGCCCCGAGGCCTCGGCGCGGGCCTATCTGCTCGCCTCCGTACGGCATGTGGCGGCGGACTGGGCGCGCACCCGGCGGCGGGAGCGGCTGGTGGACGACTTCGCGGCCTTCGCGCAGTCGGCGGCTGCCGCCTCCGCGAGCCGGCACGAGGAGACCCTCGACGTGGGCGCCGAGGTGCGGGCGATGCGGGAGGCCGAGGAGAAGCTGGTCGTCCGGGCGTTCCGGAGTCTGTCCGAGTACGACCGGATGCTGCTGTGGCACACCGCGGTGGAGGGCGTTCCGCCGCAGGAGGTGGCGCCGCTGCTGGGCAAGTCACGCGGCGCCACCGCGACGGCGGCGCACCGGGCGCGCGAAAATCTCAAGCAGGCGTACCTGCAGGCACATGTGAACCAGGCGCTGACGGAGGGCGGTGAGTGCGCCCGCTACGCCGACCGGCTCGGCGCCTACGCGCGCGGCGGGCTGCGGATGCGGGCCGAACGCGGACTGGCCCGGCATCTTGAGGAGTGCCCGGCGTGCCGGCAGGCGGCGTCGGAGGTCAAGGACCTCAACGAGCACATCAGGCTGCTGGTCCCGGTGGCCCTGGTGGGCTGGTTCGGAACGGCGAGCGGCGCGAAGGCGTTCGCGGCACTGCTGGGTGGCGGTGCGACGACGGCAGCCGCGGGAGGTGCGGGCGCGGGAGGTGCTGCCGGAGGCGGCGGTGCGGCCTCGGAAGGGCTCGGCGCCCCCGCGAAGGCCGGCATCGGGCTGGGCGTGGCCGCGGCAGCCGGTGCGGTGCTCGCCTACGCGCTGACCGGGGGCGACGGCGAACCCCCGAAGAAGTCGCAAGCACGGCACCCCACCCCGCCCGCCGCGCCCGGACAGCCGCCGAAGAAGGCCGATCCGGCGCCCCGTCCCGAGCCGCAGCCCGAGGGGCCGCAAGCCGAGGAGCCGCAGCCCGAGCCGCCCGCACCCGAACCGGCGCCGCCGCAGGCCGCGCCGCGCCCCGCATCCAAGCCGACTGCGGACCCGACGCCGGACCCGGCGCCGGACCCGGCGGCCGAGCCATCGGCGCCTCCGGAACCACCGCGGCGCCCCGAGCCGGAGGTGCCGCCGCCCCCGCGCCACCGTCCCGAGCCGCCGCCCCCGCCGGCCGAGCACCACCTGATCGAGGTCACGCGCGACACCGTCACGCTCGGCGCGGGCGACGGGGAGCGCCAGGTGCGGCTGGTGGTGGAACGTCACCCCTCGCCGGGGGGCGCGCTGCCCTCGGTGGACACGCTGCCCTCGCTGGAGATGTCGGCGGTGGGCCGGTCGCACAGCTCGTCCAGCCGTTCCACGGCCGCTGCGCCGGTGAGCGGCGGGCGGCCGTCCGTGCCGGCGCCTTCCGCGCCGATGCCGGAGTAGGCGCGGATCGTGCCGTCGAGCCGGAGCTCCGGAACGCTCGCGGGCAGGTCGCCCCGCAGCCGCTGGGCCGCGTCGGCGAACTGGACGGCCAGCGTATGGCGACCGTCCAGGTGCAGGATGTAGCCGGCGGTCAGCAGGGCCTGGCCGATGAGGTTCTCGGGGATGCCGACCTCCAGCCCGGTACGGATGGCGGTGCGGATCTTCCGGATGGCCTCGGGCAGCAGCTCGGCCCCTTCACAGGCGGTGATACGGGCGTCCAGCACGCACATCATGACCTCGAACATCGCGGGCGGCGTGCCGATGGACGCATGCTTGCGGGCCTGGGTGTGGAGCTTTCGGGCCCGTTCGATGTCGTCGGCCTCGGTCGCCGCGACGGCGCGGACGAAGACGGCGATGGTCAGTGCGTCCTTGATGCCCAGCCGTTCGGCGTCCTCGATGGCGCGCTGGGCGAGCTGGTCGGCCTGCTCGGTGTCGCCGCGCCGGAACCAGATGTCGGCGATGCGTGCGAGCAGCAGCGGCATCTCGGTGAGGGCGCCGAGCTGCTGTGCGTGGCGCAGGGCGACCTCGCACTCGGCGCGGGCGTCGTCGTAGCGGCCCTCCTGGAGGGCGACTTCCGCGCGCAATCCGCACATCTGGCTCAGCAGCCAGCGGTCGCCGGTGCTCTCCGCCAGGGCGCTGATCTCCGGGAGGTCGTCCTTGGTCGCGGGCACTCCCCCGGGCAGGTCCATCTGCACATGGGCGCGGAAGAGCAGTGCGACCGCCAGGTCCCACGGTTCGCTGTGGCGTCGGCAGTTGGCGACGGACACCTCCATCAGGGCCGCCACGCCCTTGTTTCCCTCGATCAGGTAGCCGGTGAACGGCCAGAGCATTCCGGGGAAGCGGGCCGCGACCGGGCCCGGTTCGCGGAAGGTAGCGACGACTTCTTCGGCGACGGCCTTGTGGCGCGGGTCGGTGAGGAATTCCTGGGTGTGGTGTTCGGCCAGCAGGAAGTAGTGGAGCAGTTGGAGCTCCCGGAAGAGCACTTCCCCGTCCTCGTCGCGCTCGTCCCTTCCGGCGGGAAGCATCGACAAGGCCGCCTCGACCCAGTGCGCGCCCTCGTCGCGGTAGTTGCGCAGCCACCAGAACCATCCCGTGCCGCGGACCAGGGAGACGACCGCACGGCGGTCGCCGTTGCGCAGCGAGCGGTGCAGCGCCGCACGGATGTTGTCCAGGTCGGCCTCGACCCGGGGCAGCCAGGAGAGTTGTTCGGCGGAGCGGAGACGGGGTTCGGCCGCGCTGGAGAAGCGGAGGATCTGGGCGGTGTGCCGCTCCTCGGCCGCCTCGCGGTCGTCGGGGTGTTCGGCGGCGCGCTCGCGGGCGTAGTCGTGGATCGTCTCCAGCATGCGGTAGCGCACGCCGGTACCGGAGAGGGCGGGCGGTTGGTCGGCGACGAGGATGGACTTGTCCACGAGGGCCGAGAGCAGGTCCAGGACGTCGTCGGGGTGAAGGCGTCCGTGTTCCGGGCGGGCGTCCGGCGCCGCCGGCCCTTCCGCGTCCTCCGGAGCTCCGTCCGCGCACACGTGTTCGGCGGCCGAGAGGGTGCAGCCGCCCGCGAAGACGGACAGCCGCCGTACGACGGTGCGTTCGCGCTCGTCCAGCAGGTCCCAGGACCAGTCGACGACCGCCCGCAGGGTCTGCTGCCGGGGCAGTACGGTACGGCTGCCGCTGGTCAGCAACCGGAAGCGGTCGTCGAGACGGTCGGCGATCTGGCGCGGGGTGAGCGAGCGCAGCCGGGCCGCGGCCAGTTCGATCGCGAGGGGCAGTCCGTCGAGACGGCGGCAGATCTCCGCCACGGCCTCCGGGTCCTCGCTCGTACGGAACCCCGGGCGGGCCGCGGCGGCGCGGTCGGCGAACAGGCGGTGTGCGGACGCGGGCGGCAGCGGTTCGACCGGGCGCACCCTCTCGCCCGGCACGCCGAGACGTTCACGGCTGGTGGCCAGCACGGTGAGGCCGGGGCAGTGCGCCAGCAGCGTCTCGGCGAGGGTGGCTGCGGTGTGGACCACGTGCTCGCAGTTGTCGAGCACCAGCAGCAGGCGGCGCTGCTCCAGGTGTTCGACCAGCAGCGCCGTGGCGTCTCCCTCGCCGCCCAGCGGGCGGGTGCCCTCGGTGGCGGCCGTGGACAGTGCGGTCACCCGCCGTCCGAGGGCGCTGAGCACGGCACCCGGAACGGCGGCGGGATGGTCGAGCGGTGCGAGCTCCACCAGCCAGGTGCCGTCCGGATAGGGCGCCGCTTCGGCGCATGCCGCTGTCGCGGCGATCTGTTCGGCCAGCCGGGTCTTGCCCGAGCCGCCCGGGCCGATCAGCGTGACCAGCCGGGAGGCACCGAGGTCGGCGCCGATGGCGGCGATGTCGGGCTCCCGTCCGACGAAGCTGGTCAGCCGGGCGCGGAGGTTGCCCAGCGGTGTCCGGGCGGCGGCTTCGGCACGCTGATGCTCGGCGGCCCCCGGTGAGGCGTACTCGCCCTGGTGACGGGAGGGCATGGCGCGGGTGCCCTCGGCGTCGACCGGCGCGGCACCGGTGCCCGCCGCCGCGCCCGACGCGGGAGCTGCGGGGCCCGACGCGGGAGCCGCCGGGCCCGACGCGGGTGCCGCCGGGCGGGAAGCCGGTGAGGTGGCGGCGGTGCCCGGGGTGCCGGCGGCCAGCAGTTCGGTGTGCAGCGCGCGCAGTTCGGGCCCCGGGTCGGCACCCAGCCGGGCGGCTATGCCCCGGCGTACGGACTCGTAGGCGGCCAGCGCCTCGGCCGTACGACCGCTCTCGTGCAGGGCACGCAGATACAGCGTCTGCAACGGCTCGTCGAGCGGATGTTCGGGCGCCAGCTCGCGCAACTCGGGCAGCACCCGCGTTGCCCGGCCCAGCGCGAGGTCGGCGGCGAGGCGGCGCTGGAGGGCGGTGTGCCGCAGCGCCTCGGCGCGGGCCGCGACGGGGGCTCGATGGGGAAGGTCGGCGAGCGCGGGGCCGCGCCACAGCGCGAGGCCCTCACGGAGCACGGCGGAGGCCCGTTCGGCGTCGCCGGCCTCCAGGGCGCGCTCCCCCTCGACGGCCAGGTGTTCGAAGCGGATCAGATCGATCTCGTCGCGCTGCGGGTCGACCCGCAGCCGGTAGCCGCCGGGCAGCGACTCGACGGCGTCCTTGCCGAGGGCCCGGCGCAGCCTGCCCACGAGCGCCTGCAGCGCGGCCGGGGCGTTCTCGGGCATGGTGGCGGGCTCCGCGTTCCCCCACACCTCGTCGATCAGCGTCTCCGGAGAGGCGGGCGCGCGGCTGTGGGTGTGCAGCGCGAGGGCGGCGAGCAGCGCACGCAGCCGCTGCCCGCCCAGTGGGAGAGGCCGTCCGGCCTCGTCGCGGGCCTCGCTCGCCCCCAGGATCAGATACCGCACGCGCCCATTGTCCCTGTAGGCGCCGACACAGCCGCGTGCTTTTTTCCATGGGGCTCCGCCTGGTGTGCTCCCTGGCAGGGCTCGAACCGGCCGGCGGCGGCGGGGGCTCGCCGGGTCACCCCGGGGTCGGCGGGAGGATCCGTTCGTAGCGGGCGTCGGGGTGGACGCCCGCCGCCGCGGCACGGTGACGGGGCGCGGCGGCACCGGTCCAGCAGGTGCCGCGCCGGGCCAGCAGACGGCTGAGCCACAGCTCCATGGAGACCAGGTCGGCGATGCCCTCCACGGGCAGCTGTTCGCCGCGGGCCACCCGCTGGATGGCCTGGCGTACCACGCGGGCCTCCACCAGACCGGCCTCGGCCAGCAGCGGCGCCCGGAACAGTTCCAGGAGCTGTTCGGCGGCCAGCCGTACACCCGTGCGGAGGGCGGCGTGGTGGGTGGCGTGGGTGGGGGCGCCCCAACCAGGAGGGACATCGTGCACACCGGCACCCGCGAGTGCCGCGCGCAGTATGGAGGCGCGCGCCCCTGGGCGTACGCGCAGCGCTTCGGGCAGCTCTCTGGCCGCACGGACAACCTGATTGTCGAAGTACGGGGAGTGCAGCCGCTGGTTGCGGATCTCCACCGCCTGTTCGAGTACCCGGTGGTCGGCTGCGGCGCGGGCGAGCGCGGCCCGAGCCCGCCGTTCGCCGGGCCGCTCGACGGACGGCCGGGACTGTGCGGTGGCCTCCAGCCGCAGCGAGACCTCCGCCAGCGCCTCCCCTGTCAGCCAGCGCGCGGCAGGCCCGGGGCGGCACCAGGTGAGCGCGGCGACGGAGGCGTCCACCGCGCTCTCGCCGCCTTCCGGGTACGGCGCGAAGGCGGCAGCGGTGAACGAACTGTCGCGCAGCTGCGCCGCCGTCTCCACCACCCCGTCCCGGTAGGGCGTACGGGCGAGCCTGCGCGCAGCCCGGTAGATGGTGACGGGCACCCGCAGCGACCGGCCCCCGACCTGGCCCTGCGCCTGTCCCTCGGCGCGGGCCAACGCGGCGACGGGCCGCACCAGATGGCGGCGGCGCCGGTCCAGCAGCAGATCGGCGAGGCGGGCCGGGTGCGCGTCGATGACCTGGCGGGCGCCCACGCCGAGGAAGTGGTCGGCGCTGCCCGCACCGAGGCGGTGCCGATGGCGTTCGGCGGTCACCAGGGAGGGCCCCGGCTCGTCGGTCAGTGGACCGTTGGCCAGGTCCGCGTAGGGCAGGGTCTCTTCGCCGCCGGTGACCACCACATGGCGCAGCCGCGGGTTGTCCGCGATGGTGTGCGCCCGCTCCAACTCGGCGAGGTGGCTGTCGGCGCCCGCGGTGCCGCTCGGATCGGCGGCGCCGCCCAGGGTGAGGTCGTTGAAGGTGACGGCCAGCAGCCGCTCGCCGGCGCCGGCCGCGCCGGAGCCGAAGACGGTGCCCGGTGTACCCGGCAGCCCGGCGGCAAGCAGTGCGAGGGTGCCAGAGGCGGGCCCGCCGGACAGATCGGCGCCGACACCGGGTGCCGGGCCACCGCGCGCCCGCTGCCGGTCGGCGGGGCCCATACCGGGCACCGGGCCCGGATCGCGTACGGCGCCTACGTCGATGTCGTGTTCGGCCGCGTGCCGCGGGGCGGTGAGCCGGGCCCGTACGGCTTCGACGAGCGCGTCCCGTACACCGGCGACCGCGGCCTCCGGGTCGACGGGCGGGGCGCCGACCACGAGCGAGGCGGACGACTCGTAACTGGTGACCTCCCGGCTGCCGCCGTCCCGCACGATGAGTGCGTGCCCCGGCGGCACCCGCCGCACCTCGCGGTAGGGGGTGCCTTCGCCCAGCGCTTCCGGGGCCTCCGGGCAGGCCAGCAGAGCGGCCAGGTGGCCGAAGTCCAGCTCGGCCTCGACGAGGTCGGCGAGCGGCAGCGCGGCCGTCGCATAGGCGGTACCGCCCGCCCAGGGGACGTGGAAGACGGGCCGGGCGCCCGCCAGGTCCGCGGCGATGGTGATGCGGCGGCCCACGCAGGCGACGGTGGTGTAGCTGCCGGGCCACGCGGTCAGGTGGCGAAACGCTCCTCCGCGCGCGGCGATCAGTCCGAGGCGCAGCTCTTCGTCGGTGGCGCCGCAGCAGCCGAACACCGCCAGCCGGTCGCCGGGTCGGGCCTCGACGACGCGGATCTCGTCGGGCCGCCAGTCACCGACGGCCCACAGCGGATCGGGGCCGCCCCACAACACCTGGGCGCCGACGGGCTGGAGGACACCGTCACTTCCGTCGGGGAGGTGCGCGGTGTGTGGCGCGTGCCCGTAGGGGCCGTACGAGTCGTACGGATCATGGGAGCCGTACGCGTCGCCGGAGTTGTGGCCGGAGCTGCGGCCGGCGTTGTGGTCGACGTGGTGGCCGGTACGGGAGTCGGCGTGCGGGTCGGGGTAACCGGCTGCCCTGCGGCCTCCGTTGGCGGTGGAGCGGGCGGACCCGCGACGACCGGCGGGCGCTGCCGCAGCGCTGCTCCACCCCACCAACCAACGCATCGCCGCCTGCCTTCGCGTCACTCCGCGGCTGTCTGCCGCACCCCGCGCGGGCGTCCGGGGCGGCGGGTGCCTGCCGCCCGGAAACCGCTGCCGTTGCGGCTATGGTGCCACGAGAGTGGCGCACGAGAGGCGTGTAAGGGGCGCATACCTGAGCGCAGTACGCTGCTCCTCTTCCGCCGCACAGCGCCCCCGAGGAGTCCGCGCGTTGCCGGAACGGCAGCGGCATATACCACTGGCGTCCGCATCCGGCACCGCACACGCGACCGATGTCATTCGGCCAAATATGAGCGGTCCCCACCGTGCCGTGACAGCCGTCTTGACCGCTTGCCACGCAACGGCGAACGGGCGGCGTACCGAAGGCAACCGGGGTGAGCGCGACGGAAGGACACGATCCGCACGGGACGTGTACGCGGGGCGCGCACCCCCGTCGCATGCGCGGGGCACGGAAGCAGGGAAGGGGGCACACGGCAAGCGGCGTCCCGGTCGGTGCCGCGTCGGCGCAGCGCCCGCCCGGCCGGCCGGAGCAGCGCCCCCGGACGACGGGCACGCGGTCCGGACGGCCGAGACGCTCAAAAGCGAGCAGCGGGGCCCAGGGCGGAACAGGACGGCACAACACGGCGCACGGCAGGTCCGCCGGGGCGCGGCGGGAGAGATCGAGGAGCGGCCGGGAGGCAGCGTCGCCCGGCGGGGAGCGCGCTCGAGAACCCGCTCCCCGCCCGCCGTGTTACCCACGGAAACCCCACGTCCGCGCGTATGCGGCGCGGAGGTCCGGGCGGCTGCGGCGCGGCGCCGCGCCCGTTCCGCCACGGTTCCGTGGCCGGGGATTCCGCACGGCCTCCCCGGCGAGGCACCCACCCCTCGGGCCTCGTTCCATCCCCGTCCCGTTGCCGGGCCGGAAGGGGCGTTGCGCACCTCCCGGCCCGGACCGCCACCCGCGGGGAATGAGGCGGCGGTGTCCCCCAGCCCACTGACCATGTACAGCGGGCCGACCCACGCGACTCCCATCGAACCTCTCCCTCCTTCGTGTCCGGCAGGCGCATGACGAGGCGCACAGCCACACACCCGGGGCACGGCGACCGGCGCCGACGAAGCCGTGCGTCCCACGGACGGCGCGCACGATTCCGGCCGGTCCGAGCGGGGCAGTATGGGGGTGGCACGTGACCCCCGCACGTACACGCGTACGGACATAGATCTCGCCATCCGGCATGACGCCTCTTAACGGTCGGGATCCGGCGAACTACGCTGTGTTCGCAGTGCTTTCCGCGCCGCGCAGTGCGCAGTGACGGGAGGGGGCCCCGCGCCGCAGCCGCGGGGCGGTCGTCGGTGTGGTCAGGGGTGCGCATGTCCAGGGAGTCACGCGGGCCGAATGAGAAACTCGGCACCGTCCTCGCCCTCGCAGGGATCAGCAACGCCGGACTCGCCCGACGGGTCAACGATCTGGGGGCCCAACGCGGCCTCACTCTTCGGTACGACAAGACGTCGGTGGCCCGCTGGGTTTCGAAGGGGATGGTGCCGCAAGGTGCGGCGCCCCACCTCATCGCGGCTGCCATCGGCAGCAAGCTCGGTCGTCCGGTGCCGTTGCACGAGATCGGTCTCGCGGACGCCGATCCGACCCCCGAGGTCGGGCTGGCCTTCCCGCGTGACGTCGGAGCCGCCGTCAAGTCGGCCACCGACCTCTACCGTCTCGATCTCGCCGGGCGGCGCGGCGGCGGCAGCATCTGGCAGTCCCTCGCCGGCTCGTTCGCCGTGAGCGCGTACGCCACCCCGGCCTCGCGCTGGCTCATAACCCCGGCCGACAGCTCGGTCGCCCGTCACGTCGAATATCTGGAGGGAGCCCACCCGTCCGGCGACGGGGCCAGAGCGGACTCCCCCGCCGCCGGCGGGCTCCTGGCTGTCGCCGAAGGGCGGCTGCGCGAGGGCCGGGACGGGCGGGACGGCGACGCGGAAGGGGGCGGCACCCCGCTGCGCGTCGGTCACACCGATGTCTCCAAGCTGCGTGAGGCAGCGGACGAGGCGCGCCGATGGGACTCCAAGTACGGCGGCGGGGACTGGCGTTCGTCCATGGTCCCCGAGTGCCTGCGGGTGGACGCCGCGCCGCTGCTGCTCGGCGCCTACACCGACGAGGTGGGCCGCTCCCTGTTCGGCGCGACGGCCGAACTGACCCGGCTCGCCGGTTGGATGGCGTTCGACACCGGGCAACAGGAGGCCGCGCAGCGGTACTACATCCAGGCGCTGCGGCTCGCCCGGGCCGCCGCCGACGTGCCGTTGGGTGGCTACGTCCTCGCCTCCATGTCGCTCCAGGCGACCTACCGGGGCTTCGCGGACGAGGGCGTCGACCTGGCGCAGGCCGCGCTGGAGCGCAACCGCGGACTGGCCACCGCGCGGACGATGAGCTTCTTCCAGCTCGTCGAGGCCCGCGCGCACGCCAAGGCGAACGACGCACAGGCGTGCGCCGCCGCCCTGTCGGCGGCCGAGAGCTGGCTGGAGCGCTCCCGGGACGGCGACGCGGATCCCTCCTGGCTCGACTTCTACTCCTACGACCGGCTCGCCGCCGACGCCGCGGAGTGCTACCGCGATCTCAAGGCGCCCCGCCAGGTGCGCCGGTTCACCGAGAAGGCGCTCTCCCAGCCGAAGGAGGAGTTCGTCCGCTCGCACGGGCTGCGGCTCGTCGTCTCGGCCGTCGCCGAGCTGGAGTCGGGCAACCTGGATGCCGCCTGCGCCGCCGGGGTACGCGCCGTGGAGGTCGCCGGCCGGATCTCCTCGGCACGCACCACGGAGTACGTCCGCGATCTACTGCACCGCCTGGAGCCGTACGGGGACGAGCCCCGCGTCGCCGAGCTGCGCGAGCGGGCGCGACCGCTGCTGATGACCCCGGCGTGAGGAGGGCCGACGGGTGAGCCGGGGAGGCACGTGAGCCGGGAAGGCGGAGGCAGTTCATGATGGGGGGCGTGTCCTCGACGTCCGGAAGACTCGACTGCGACGTGCTCGTGATCGGCGCGGGCATCGTCGGCCTGTCCACCGCCCATGCCCTCACCCGCCGGGCGCCCGGCACCCGGGTCATCGTCCTGGAGAAGGAGCCCGGCCCCGCGCGGCACCAGACCGGGCGGAACAGCGGCGTGATCCACAGCGGCATCTACTATCCGCCCGGCTCCCTCAAGGCGCGGTTCGCGCTCGAAGGCGCGGCGGAGATGGTGAAGTTCTGTGCGGAGTACGGCATTCCGCATCAGGTGACCGGCAAGCTGATCGTCGCCACCGAACACCGGGAACTGCCCCGGCTGCACGCCCTGATCCAACGCGGCAGACAGCACGGCATCCCCGTACGGGAGCTGGGGCCGGTCCAGATCGCCGAGCACGAACCACATGTACGCGGCCTCGCGGCCATCCATGTGGGCACGACGGGCGTGTGCGACTTCGCCGCCGTCGCCGCCCAGCTCGCCCGGCTGGCACAGGACGCGGGCACCGAGACCCGGTACGGCGCCGCCGGCCAGGTCACCGCGATCGACCGCCGCCCGGGCCGCGGGGTCGCCGTCCGCACAGCCGACGGTGCGGTGGTGCGGACGCGCGCCCTGGTCAACTGCGCCGGGCTGCACTGCGACAGCATCGCCCGACTCGCCGGAGACACCCCACAGGCCCGCATCCTCCCGTTCCGGGGCGAATACTCCGAACTGGCACCCGAGCGGGAACATCTGGTGCGCGGACTCGTCTACCCGGTGCCCGACCCGGCGTTCCCCTTCCTGGGCGTGCATCTGACGCGCGGCGTGCACGGCGGCGTACACGTCGGCCCGAACGCCGTCCCGGCACTGGCCCGCGAGGGATACGCGTGGCCGACCGTACGCCCAGCCGAAGTGGCCGGGCTCCTCGCCCACCCCGGCGCCTGGCGGATGGCCCGCCGCCACTGGCGGTACGGAGCCGGCGAGGTACGGCGCTCGCTCTCCCGCCCGGCGTTCACCGCCGCCGTGCAGCGCCTGCTGCCCGAGGTGACGGCAGCCGATCTGCGCCCCGCACCCGCCGGCGTACGCGCCCAGGCCGTACTGCGGGACGGGACGCTCGTCGACGACTTCCTCCTCGCCGAGGGCCCGCACACCGTCCACGTCCTCAACGCACCGTCCCCGGCGGCGACCGCCTCACTGCCCATCGGACGGGAGATCGCCCGCCGGGTGGCCGGAGCGCTGGGCGGCGGCTGACCACGGGCCACGGGGTCGGCGCCCGCGGGCGGGCCTCGTTCCGTTCGCGGGCGCACCTACGCTGGGCGGGGCCCCACGGTGGGTGCCTACGGTGGGCGGATGCCTACGGTGGGCGGGTGCCCACGGTGGCTGTCGGAGCCTCGCGCCTCCGCCTGGCCGCCTCCCCGTAAAATTGAGACATCGTGTCCGACAGCAAAAACCTCCCCCAACCCGACGACCCCGCCGTCCCGCATGCCCTCGCCCACGCCCACGCCGATGGCCGGGTGCACCCCGCCCCTCAGCCCGACCAGGGCCGTACTCCGGTCGACCCGGCAGGCCCCCGAGACGAACCGAAGGACGCTGATGATGACGGCTCCAAGGACGTTCACAACGGTCCGCGGCAGGCCGACGACGACTCGGCCGGGCCCGGTGGCGGACGGGCATCACGGGTGATGGCGCGCATGTTCCCGCCCGGTGCCGGGCCCTCACCCGACCCGGCAGGGTCGCACCACGAGCGTCGTATCCGCAGCTTCCAGCCGCGCCGCAGCCGGGTGACCAAGGGGCAGCGCGCGGCGCTGGAGCGGCTGTGGCCCCAGTGGGGGTTCGACGTGGACGGGCTGCGCAAGCTCGACCTCGGTGAACTCTTCGGCGACCCGGAGCTGCCCGTCGTGCTGGAGATCGGCTTCGGAATGGGCGAGGCCACGGCCCGGATGGCGGCTGCCGACCCGGCCACCGGCGTCCTCGCCGTGGACGTCCACACCCCCGGCCAGGGAAACCTGCTGCGCCTCGCCGACGAGCAGGGCCTCGGCAACGTACGGGTGGGCAACGGCGACGCGATCATCCTGCTGCGGGAGATGCTGGCCCCCGACTCGCTCTCCGGACTGCGGATCTACTTCCCCGACCCATGGCCGAAGGCCCGCCACCACAAGCGGCGCCTGATCCAGCCCGAGTTCCTCGACCTCGCGGCCGGACCGCTGCGGTCGGGCGCGCTCGTGCACTGCGCGACGGACTGGGAGAACTACGCGGAGCAGATGCTCGACGTACTCAGTGCCCACCCCGAGTACGAGAACACCCAGGCGGACGGCGGTTTCGCGCCCCGGCCCGAGAACCGCCCGCTCACCCGCTTCGAGGGGCAGGGGGTGGACAAGGGCCACAAGGTCCGCGACCTGCTCTTCCGCCGCCGCTGAGCGCCGCGCGCGGTACGCCGCGACGGTGACACCCGCCCGGCCCCCGGCAACGGTGGCTGAGGCGTGACGGCCGCCGGACACCGGTTGTGGCGCTGCCGCAGCGGTCGTCACCCACACTGGTTACTGTCAATGGGTGCATGACGAGGCAAACGGCGCCCCCGGCGCGCCGCCGAACCCGAGGACGCCCGGGCCTTCCGACGGCCCCGCGTCCGTCCCGCCCGCATCTCCTGGCCGGCCGGAGAGCCCCCAGGACCGGGTACCGGAGACGGAGCGGGGTGGATCGCGGCCCGAGGACGGCACGCAGTCGGCACAGCCCGAGCCCGCCCGGACGCCCCCGCCGATGCCCGCGACCACGCACGACCCGGCACCGGCGAACCCCTACGCGCCCGCGGATCCGTACGCGCCAGCGGATTCGTACGCGCCGACGCCGCAGAGCCCCCCTGGTACGAATCCGTACGGCGCGCCTCCGTACGGCACGGCCCCGTACGGCACGGCCCCACACAGCACGACCCCACACGGCGGCCCTGCCCCGTACGGCGCGACGCCTCCGGCCGTACCCGCGGCGACCCCGCAGCCCCCCGCACCCGGTGGGCCGAAGCCCGCTGCGGGCGAGAGCACCGGCGCGATGGGAGCCCCCCGGGCGGCCGGCACCGTTCCGCCGGCGGGCCCGCACTACCCGGAGGTGGCCGCGTCACCGGGCCAGGGCCCGGGCCCGGCACCGAACCCGTACCCGTACCCCGCGGCCCACTCACCCGCCCCGCCCCACCCGTCGTCCACGGACAACATGCGTACCACCCCCACGGGCGGTGGCGGAGCCGAGCACGAGGGGCCCGCGCACACCATGCAGACGCACCCGGTGCCGTCCTGGTGGCAGCGCAATCAGCGTCCCCTGCGCGCCACAGCAGTCATCGTGCTGCTCGGGCTGTGCGGACTGATGATCCTGGCGCTGGTCCGCGAACAGACGGGGACGCAGGGCCTGCTGGTCGGATTCGGACTGGCGCTCTTCCCGGTACCGCTGCTGCTGGCGGCCTTCCGTTGGCTGAACGCGCCGCAGCCCGCGCCGTGGCGCAACCACCTCTTCGCCTTCGCCTGGGGCGCCTGCGCGGCGACACTGGTGGCCATCCTCGCCAACGGCTTCGCCACCGACTGGCTGGCCTCCTCAGTCGTCGTCGACTCACCGCACCAGGCGGACACGCTGGGCGCCACCGTCATAGCCCCCGTCGTCGAGGAGACGACCAAGGCGGGGGCCATCCTGCTGCTCTTCCTCTTCCGCCGCCACCACCTCGACAGCGTCGTCTCCGGCATCGCCGCGGCCGGCATCACCGCCGCCGGTTTCGCCTTCACGGAGAACATCCTCTACCTCGGCACCGCGTACGGGGAGGACACGATGCTGGACCCCGAGAGCCTCTCCAAGTCCGCGACGGCCGGCACCTTCCTCATCCGCATCATCTTCGCGCCCTTCGCGCACCCGCTGTTCACGGCGATGACAGGCATAGCCTTCGGCATGATCGCCGCCCTGCCGCGGCGACGGCGCGCCCTGCGCTGGATACTGCCGCTGCTGGGCTGGTTCACGGCGGTGCTGCTGCACGCGATCTGGAACGGCTCCGCGTCCTTCGCCAACTACACGTTCCTCGCCGTGTACGGCCTCTTCATGATCCCCGTCTTCGGCGCGCTGACCTGGCTGGCCATCTGGTCCCGGCTGCACGAGCTGCGCGTCGTACGGGACACCCTGCCCGCCTACGCCGCGGCCGGCTGGTTCAGCGAACCGGAACCCTGGTCCCTCTCCTCCATGCGGGCCCGCTCCATGGCCCGCGCCATGGCCCGCCGCAGCCACGGCCCCGAGGCGGCCCGCACCGTCACCGCCTACCAGCACGACGCCACCGCCCTGGCCCAACTCCGCTCCCGCGCCGACAACGGCGCCACCGCCCCCGACTTCGCCGCCCGCGAGCACGAACTCCTCCAACGCCTCTGGACCAACCGCCCCCTGGCCGGCCCCCCCACCACCAGCGCCGCCCTCGCCCTGAGCCGCCCGACGACACCGATGTGGGCGGGGTATCAGGTGGGGCGGTGAGGTGCCTGCTGAGTCGCAGTCCTGAGTCGCGCCCCGTCTCCAGCCTGTGTTACAGCGGCCCTACGGCCAATGATGGCGGCGTCGCCCTGCACATTCACGTGATCAGGAGCCTCATGTCGTAGCCCGCTGGTACAACGTTCAGTAGAACTTGCGGCCCAGAGGGGGGACATGTCCGACTCGCGGAACCACGAGCAACTCATCGCAGGTCTCTATGAGCAGCTGATCACCCAACAGCTCCAGTCGCATCTCGATAAGTTGCGGGCCGAGGGATGGGCAACCGAGGAGGCTCCGGTCGCTCCAGACTCGTCTCCCCGCATACTGGCGCGCCACATCTCCGACGCCATAGAGGAGAAGCTAGCTGGGCTCTCTTCGCTTGAGCGAGTCGTCTATACCAATCTTCTACTAAAGCGTCTGGATAACGACGCCCCTCCGGGAGGATTGCTCGCTGATGGCCCCCGACAGTTGCTCGGGCTTAGTAAGGGGGTCGACAGCTCGCCTATGCCGCGCCCAAGCACTCCTATGTCGGAAGCGACGCTCATTACCAATCAGCGAGATGCGATGAAAATGGGGGAAGAGCTACGCAACGAGATCGTGTCAGCAGACGCCATTGACCTCCTCTGCTCTTTCATCAAGTGGTCAGGTACGTACCACATCCGGCCCGCCCTGCGCGAAGCCAAGGAACGTGGCACCCCGCTTCGTATCCTCACCACGACCTACATGGGGGCAACCGACCCGAAAGCCATCAATCGACTAGTTCGCGATTTTGGCGCGGAGGTTCGTATCAACTATGAATCCTCCGGTTCTAACGTACATGCGAAGGCATGGCTCTTTCATCGCAATACAGGTTTCCACACCGCGTATATCGGAAGCTCGAACCTGTCGAAATCTGCGCTAAGTACGGGGCTCGAGTGGAACGTGAGGGTCTCCCCTGTCTCCGCTCAAGGAGTCCTTGACACCTTCACGAATACTTTCGAAGAGTATTGGGAGTCAGGGACGTTTGAGCCCTACGACCCAGACACCGATAGCGATCGCCTTTCGGCAGCCATCCAGAAGCGCAAGTGGATTCCTATCGGTAATACGAAGGCGTCCTCAGAGAGCATAGCGCCGCTGCCACACCAGATGGATATGCTTGAGCGGCTCAAGGCAGAACGCGAAGTTCACAAGAAGACAGGTGCTCTACTAGTAGCCCCAACAGGCACAGGCAAAACCGTCATGGCCGCACTTGACTACAAGTCGCTTTGCGAGAAGAACGAAGAAAAACCCCGACTGCTGTTCATAGCCCATACGAAGGAAATCCTTGAGCAATCACTAGCGACGTACCGAAAAGTCCTCGGCGACAGCACTTTTGGAGAGCTCCACGTAGATGGCCGCAAAGCCGTAGAGCGAAAGCACATCTTCGCCAGCATTCAATCCTTCAGCAATGCGAGCTTCCGCGAATCATTCGAGCCTGGACACTTTGACGCTCTCGTCATTGACGAGTTCCACCACTCGGCGGCCAATACCTACAAGAAGGTGATTGATCGATTTCATGCAGGAGAGCGCATCTTGCTGGGACTCACAGCAACACCAGAGCGGCATGACGGCGAAAACGTACACGACCTATATTTTGAAGGTCGTATTGCAGCTGAAATGCGCCTCTGGGAAGCGCTCGACAGTGATCTCCTCAGCCCGTTTCACTACTACGGAATCGCCGACGACTCCGCTCAATTTGAGCACCTAAATTGGCGAGGAAGCGGTTACGACAGTAAAGAATTGACGCAGGTACTCCTGGCGACAGACGAGCATGCACGTCTGGTCTATACGGAGGTCTACGATAAAATTGTTGACCCCACGTCGATGCGAGCACTCGGCTTCTGCGTCTCCGTACAGCATGCTCGATTCATGGAGGAATATTTCCAGCAGCGCGGACTAAACGCTAAAGCGCTAGATGGAAGCACGCCCTCAAGTGACCGAGAGTCAGCTTTTGCTGGCCTGCGCAGTGGAACAATTCAAGCACTCTTCGCCGTCAACCTGTTCAATGAGGGGCTGGACATCCCAGACGTCGATACGCTGCTTTTCCTTCGGCCAACTGAAAGCGTTACTGTCTATCTTCAGCAGTTTGGTAGGGGACTACGGCGTAAGCCTCAAAAGGAATTCCTCACTGTTCTCGATTTCGTAGGCCATCATGGACGCGCATATGACTTTGAGGCACGCCTTGCCGCAGTCACTGGGCTACGTAAGAGCCGACTCATTAAGAGTATCGAAAACGATTCTTACGGGCTTCCTGACGGATGCGAGATCATCCTAGATCGCAAGTCCAAGGAATTGATCATCAGTAACATCAAAGCGCGCCTAAACTTCCCACAAATCGTCAAGGAGGTGAAGAAGAATCAGCCAGAAACCATCGCTCAATATCTCGAAAGCAGCATGCGAGATATCACAGATATCTACCGCAACGGCAACTCGTGGACCAAAGCACGGCGAAGTGCCAAGCTTCTCACTGAGGAGGAGCCGAAAGGCGAGGAAAAGCTACTCAAGCGCATGTCCAAGCTTCTGCATGTAGACGACCCCGAGCGCGCTGATGCTTACCACTCTCTCTTGAGCCTAGACGCACCGCGCTATGAGGACCTCTCGGCGACACAGCAGCTTTACGCTCGAATGCTGATCCTCAATCTGTGGGATGCGGGCTCACGGGATTCAGGCTTCTCCTCGTACCAAGAGGCTCTCGACCATCTCGCACACCAGCCGTTTGTCCGAGCAGAAGCACGAGAGATTCTTGAGTACGGCAAGAAGCGGATCGAACACTCCCCTATTTGTCTGGACCCTCCCCGTGACCAGCTGCCCCTCCGGGTGCACTCCACATACACAAGGGCAGAAATTCTCACGGCAATTGGTCAGACAACCTTCACGGGTCCTTGGCCCTCGCAGTCCCAATCTGGGGTTGAGTGGTGCCAAGAAGCCAACGTTGACGTCCTGTTCGTTACCCTGGTGAAGGAAGAAAAGGACTTCAAAGAAGATATCCGCTACAACGACTACGCGATCGACGCACGACTCTTCCACTGGGAATCACAGAAGACTACGGCCCCACACACGAAGAGTGGAATTCGCTACCAGACTCACAAAGAGTCCGGATCAGAAGTATTCCTCTTCGTGCGAAAGTATAACAATAACGAGGTTGGCGCGGCCCCGTTCACATTCCTGGGGCCGGCTGAATATGTGAGCCATTCCGGATCGAAGCCCATGCAGATCAACTGGAAATTGCAACACGATGCGCCGGGAGAAATCTTGTCCTACTCCCCTACGCACACATAGGAAAACGATATCTCAGCGGTCTGCTGTCACTCCGTCGTTCCGCCCAAACGGCGCACGACCTCTTCCACAAACGGCAGATCTTGCTCCAGCCAGTCCACGTCAAATGCCTGCTCACGGGCGAGCCAACGCAGCTCATCATGATCCTGCAGGGGCTGGGGTTCGCCCTTGCGTAGAGGCGCCCACCAGGCGTGCAAGACGAGATCCGCCTTGAGCTCCCACTCACCCGGAAGACGGTCCTCGACCTCGACCTCGACTCCGAGCTCTTCCCGCAACTCCCGTACCAGGGCTGCTTCAGCCGACTCTCCTGACTCAACCTTCCCTCCCGGCAACTCCCACCTACCCGCAAATTCCGGTGGGGCTGTCCGACGCGCGGCAAGAAACCGTCCCCCGTCAACCACTGCCCCTGCCACGACTACGCGCTTGGCGACACGCTCACTCATGTCTGCAAGCCTATGGCTTTGCTGCGCCTGCCGGATTCGGCCTCCGACAGCAAGAGTGATTCACCCAGGGAGTACATCCGGTGGCTCCAGCAACTCCAAGGGCGCCGCGGCGCGGTCGTCCACCACCAGACGGAGAGGCGAGAGGCCGTATGTACGGCCCGGGCTTACCCCTGCTCAGCCGGTCACGGCTCGATCTGTGGCCCTTCGCCAGGCGGCCAACTTGGCTGCGTGCCCGGTGCTTGGGCTGATTGTTGTCGCCCGACAGGGCATACGCTGGTGGTGTGGGGACGGTGGTCTCATGTCCACAGGCTTGGCAGGGGGTTGGTTGAAGGCGATGTGTGGTGTACCGCGGATGACCACATCCTCAAGTTGCTTCGCGGAGCTTTGGATTGCCATTTGTCTCTGAAGGCAAACCATTCCAGGAGGATCCCTATGACCGGAACGGGTAACACAGGCGGCGCGGAGGAAAATGCCGAGCAGGCGGAGGGCGTGTTGCTCGGGCTGTTGACGGAGTACGACCGCGGGGTGCTCGCCACGCTGCGGCGGGACGGCAGGCCGCAGCTCTCGAACGTCAACCACACCTATGACCCGGAAAGGCGGCTGCTGCGCGTCTCCGTCACGGCGAACCGCGCCAAGGCGCGGAATCTCGCGCGGGATCCGCGGGCCAGTTACCACGTGACGAGCAGCGACGGGTGGGCGTGGACGGTGGTGGACGGGACGGCGGAGCTGACGCCCGTCGCGCGGGATCCGCACGACGCGACCGTCGAGGAGCTGATCGAGGTCTTTCGCGCGATCCAGGGCGAGCACCCGGACTGGGACGAGTACCGGGCCGCCATGGTGGCGGACCAGCGGCAGGTGGTGCGGCTCGGCGTCGAGCGGGTGTACGGGCAGCCGCGGCGGGGCTGAGCCGGCGCCCAGTCCCGCCCGACTCCCTCCCTGTCCCGAGGCCGGGGAGGGTTACGCCGACGCGTCCGTGAGCAGGCGCAGTTCGTCGTTGGTGAGCCGCAGGTCGGCCAGGGCCATCAGCGCGGGCAGCTGTTCGACCGTGCGGGCGCTGGCGATGGGGGCCGTGACGGTCGGCTGGGCGGCGAGCCAGGCCAGGGCGACGGTGGCCTCGGAGACCTGGTGCGCGTTGGCCACGGTGGTCAGCGCGGCGAGGACGCGCTGCCCGCGCTCGGTGGCGAGGAGTTGGGCGGCGTTGCCGGCGCGCGCCCCCTCGGGTGCCGCCTCACCCGGACGGTACTTGCCGGTGAGGAAGCCGGACGCCAGCGCGTAGTACGGCAGTACGGCGAGGGATTCGCGCCGGGCGAGCTCTTCCAGCTCTCCCTCGTAGGTGTCGCGCGAGACCAGGTTGTAGTGCGGCTGGAGCGCCACGTACCGGGCGACGCCTTCCCGGGCGCTGAACGCGAGCGACTCGTCGAGGCGGGACGGCGAGATGTTGGAGGCCGCGATCTCGCGGACCTTGCCCTCCCTGACCAGGTCGTCGAGAGCACCGATGATGTCGGAGACCGGCACCGACTCGTCGTCGAAGTGCGTGTAGTACAGATCGATGCGGTCGGTCCGCAGTCGGCGCAGCGAGTCCTCGCAGGCGGCCTTGATGGTGGCCGGGGCGAGCCCTGTGTGGTCGGGGTGACGAGCGACCTTGGTGGCGATGACGACACCGTCCCGTACGGCCGAGCCGCGCGCGGCGAGCCACTCGCCGATGACCGTCTCGGACTCGCCCCCCTGGTTGCCCTCCACCCAGGCCGAGTACACGTCGGCCGTGTCGATGGTGTTGCCGCCGCCGTCGGTGTAGGCGTCCAGCACCGCGAACGACGTGGGGGTGTCGGCCGTCCAGCCGAAGACGTTGCCGCCGAGCACGAGCGGCGAGACGGACAGCTGACCGATCTTGTTGTCGGCATTCATCTGCATGCCGCGACCGTAACGCGGTGGCGGACGGTGACACAGACCGCGCACCGGGCCGCCCCCGGCGGCCCTTCGGCCCTCAGCCCATCAGCCCATCGGGTCGACGGGCCGAGGGGCCGAGGGGCCGAGGGGCCGAGGGGCCGAGGGGCCGAGGGGCCGAGGGGCCGAGGGGCCGAGGGGCCGAGGGGCCGAGGGGCCGAGGGGCCGCAGCGGACATGGCACTCGGGCGGCACGGGACATCGGCACCCGCACCGCCTCAGACGTTGACGCCCTTGTCGCGGAGCCACGACAGCGGGTCCACCGGATCGCCGCCACCGGCCCGCACCTCGACGTGCAGATGCGGGCCCGAGGAGTTTCCGGTGGAGCCGACGCGGCCGATGACATCGCCCGTACCGACCTTGTCGCCCGCCGACTTGGTCATGGACGACAGGTGGCAGAACCACAGTTCGGTCCCGTCCTCCAGCTCCAGCACGATGCGGTAGCCGTACGAACCGGCCCAGCCCGCCTCCTTGATCGTGCCGCTGTGGACAGCCCTGACGGGGGTGCCGTTGGGCGCGGCGAAGTCCTGGCCGGTGTGGTCGTTCTGCCACATGCCGCCTGCCTGCCCGAACCCGGCGGTGAGCTGGTACGAGGCCAGCGGCGCCGTGTAGCTGCGGGCGAGCTCGGCACGGCGCCGGGCCTCCGCCTTGCGCTGCTGCTCGGCAGCCCGTTCGGCGGCCTCCCGCTTCTTCTCGGCCGCTGCCTCCCGCGCGCGTTCGGCCTCGGCCTTTTCCTCGGCCTTCTCGGCGTCCGCCCGCTTCGCGGCTTCCGCCGCCGCCTCGCTCGCCGCCTGCCGTGCGGCCTCCTCGCGGGCCTCCTCGTCGGCGGCGGCACGGTGCTGTTCGGCCTGGGCGAGGATGCGGGCCCGCAGCGCCTCGCCGGCGTCGGTCCTGCCCGCCGCCTTGTCCTCGGCGGAGAGCCCGGCCTGGGTGAGGGGACCGGCGGACCCGTCCCCGGTGCCGTCCGATCCCGTGGCGCCGTCCGTTTCGTCGTCGGCGACCAGGGCGCCGATGCCGGGCAGGTCCTCGGCATCGGGCAGCTGGTCGGGGAGGTCGCGGACGGCGTCGGCCGCCGTGTCCAGGTCCGGCACGGATATCGCCCCGGGGTCCTTGTCCTGCGCGGTGGCCATACCACCGGCACCCACCGCCGCGATCATGCCGACACCGAGTACGGCACCGCCGCGCGCCATACCGCTGGCGCGCTGCTTGGCGACCCGGTGCCGACCGCGCAGGGACCGGGTGGACTCCTCGGTGGGGTTCCACTCGTCCCACGGCTCGCCCTCCGTCGGCGCCTCGGACGGTACGTGGGGACCGGCGGACCGGGCGGGGGCGGCCGGCTGCGCGGCTGCGGAGCCGTACGGGGTGGAGGGGGTGGAGGGGGTGGAGGGGCCATAGTTGGTGGGGGTGCCGGCGCGGTCGAGGTGCGGGTCGTACGCGACGACCTCGGGGGCCTGGCCGGCGAAGCCCTGCGTTCTGGAGGCCACGGGGGCGCTCTCCTTTCCTTCCTTCTCGCCTACCGGGTTAGCTGACGGGTTCGGAGCAGGAAGGTCTCCTACGGGCGTCCTCACGCAAGGGCGTCCGATTCACCCCATCCTCCTCGTCCGGCTGACGAGAAGGGGTGGTTCCCCGGTTCCCACGGTGCGGTCCAGGCAGTTGGACGCTGCTGGTGCCCCGTATGCGGGATTCGGCGACGGCGCACGGTGCCGTCTTCCGTGACGACAGTGACGACCGTGCTGCGTTATCGGACGTTAATAGAACAGTGGCTGTGATTCCAAGCTGTTCCCGGTAATTGGCGGTGGCCGCCCGGTCCGCCGGCGTCCTACGGGGTCGAGGAATCGTGGGCGACGGCGAGCAGTGCCAAGTCGTCCACCGAACGGCCACCTGTGTGGGCCGCGACGTCGATGAGCACCGTCTCCAGCAACTCCTCGGGATGGGCGAAGTAGCTGTTGGACAGCCGTTCGACCGGGTCGTAGAAGTCGCCGGCGGAGTCGCGGGCCTCGGACAGGCCGTCGGTGTAGAGGAGCAGCTGGGCACCCCGGGGAAAGGGAAACTCGTCGATGTGCTCCGGCCACGCCCCCAGATCGGACATCCCGAGCGGGAGCGCAGGAACCGTCGGCTCCAGCAGGGACGCGTTGCCTTGGTGCAGCAGAAGCGGTGCGGGGTGGCCCCGGTTGACGAGGCGCAGCACGGAGCCCCCGCCGCGCGCGGGGCCGCCACCAGCTGTACTGCCGGAGGCGGCCGGAGCTGTGCTGCAGGAGGCGGCCGGACTGCCTGACGGGCCCGAGATCTCCACCAGCACGGCCGTGCTGAAGCCCTCCAGCCCTGCCGTGCCGGGCTGGCGCCGTCCCTCCCGCCGGAGGGCCCGGTCGAGCCGGACGGCAACGTCGGAAAGCGTCTCCTCCTGTTCGGCGGCCTCACGGAAGACCCCCACGAGGAGGACGACGGCGGCCACCGAGTCGAGTCCTTTGCCGCGTACGTCACCGAGCAGCAGCCGTACGCCGTACGGGGTCTCCTCGGCCGCGTAGAAGTCCCCGCCGACCCGGGTCTCGGCCTGTGCCGCACGGTAGCGGGTGGCCACCGCCAGGTCGCCGACATGGGAAGGCGGAGCGGGCAGCACGGCGAGCTGGACCGCCTCGGCCACACCGCGCGCCGAAGCCAGTCGGCTGCCGCTGCGTCGCAGCACATAGTTGACGCCCACCGCGAGGACGGAGACGGTCAGATTGGTGACGGACCTGGCCTCGGCCTCGACAGTGCTGCCCGTGTCGTGGAAGAAGGCGAACAGGATGGTGGCGCCGGAGGAGAGGACACTCGTCAGGACGGTGCCCCAGAGGGAGAGGACGGCCGCGGCAGCCAACGGGGCTGCGGCGAAGGGGGCCGAGATGGCCACATCCCTGGGTGTCGCCAGTTCCAGCACGATGCCCAGGGCGAACAGCACAGCGGGAAGCTGCCGCGCCACGCGCCACAGCCGTCCGCCGCTGTCGTCGTACCCGGTCGCCGTCTCCGTCCCGGCCTGCCTCTGCCGCACGCTCCCAATCTCGCCCCAGAGAGGGCTCCCGGCCAGTCGGGAGCGCTGGAAGTGGGTACGGGCGGGATCCGTACCACGCGGCAGGCCCGACCACCTGTCGGCGTACGCCATCCAGGAATCGGACGGGGGAAGGGGACCGGAAGGGGAAGGCGTGAGGGGACGGGAGGGGGGAGCGGGAGGGATCAGCCGCCGGTGCCGGGGGCCAGCGGGCCGATCTTGGGTACGGACGCCTTGCCGGTGTTCGTGACCGGTCCGCCGGACCAGGGCACCCGCAACGAGGCCCGCTCGTCGGGCGGGGTGATCTTCGCGGCGCTCGGCGTGACGGTGGTGACGTTCGTCATCTCGGGGTTGGTGTACGAGAGCGAAGCCCATGCGCTCTTGCCGGGCGACAGCTTGACGGTCCGTACCTGGCCGCCCGTCCGGTTCGGGTCGAAGGAGACCTGCTCGCCGCTGCTGTTGACGAACGCGAGCCCCGGGTATCCGCGTACGGTGCACGTGCTGTCGGACCGGTTCGTCAGGATGACGGCGAAATTCTTCTGTCCGGCACCCGGATGGTTCCGCCCGAAGGAGGCCTTCAGGTCCGAGGTGTGGCACCGGGACCCGGAGGCGGACCCCGAGCCGCTCCCGCCGGACGAGGAGGAGGCCGAGGAGGACGAGTCGTCGCCGCCCGAACCGGATCCGCCCGACCCGTCCGAGTCGCTGCCCTCCGAACCCCCCGCGGCTCCGTCCTCGCCGCTGCCGGCCTCACTGCCGCTCGTGCCGTCACCGCCCTTGGAGGCGCCGTCCGAATCCTCACCGCCTGCGGGCGTGGCCTCGCCGCTGACCTTGTGCGGGTCGGGTTCCGAGTCGTTGCTGCAGCCGACCACCAGGGCGCCCGCCGCCAGCACCGCCGTCGCGGCGGCGGCGACACGAGCCACCCGGCGGCGCCGCCGGGACGGGGCGTATCGCGCGCCGGGCGGCGAGGTCTGCGGAGTCGACGAAGCCGACGAGGCCGACGAGGCCGACGCAGCCGACGCGTGCGGCGAGATCCGTGGGAGCTGCGGGGTCGAGGAGAGCTGCGGGGTCGTCGTCGGGTCCTGGCGCTTCGTCATGGCTGCCGTCACTCCCTGGTCGTCGCGTCTCGCGGTCGTCCAACTGCCCGGCGGCATCACACGCTTGCCGGCTCTCGTACCCAGCGTGTCCCCGGGCCTTCGCGCCGTACACCGCGTTAGATGACCGGCTTGGCGGGAAAGTTCACGGCCGCCGCGACCTTTTTTCACAGGCCCCCGATGTGGGGGACACGGTGCTGGGGCAGATGAGTCGGAAGTCGCTCAACGGGACGGGTGGGAGCGAACTAAGAGCCGTTGACACGCAGGCTGTTCAACACCTGATCCGTTCTGGCCGAGCAGTCCTCGTCGCACCGGATCTGCACGTACACCGGCGGTTTGCCCTTCTGCCGAGAGGTCAGGCCGATCTCCTTCAGCGAGTGCCCGGGAGAGCCGCAGGCCGACCACGTACGAACGTGCCCCTGCCAGTCCGCGCCCTTGAACTTGCTGCTCCCCGAGTACTGGCAGCCCCGGTGGTCGAGTTCGGCCACCTTGGCGGGCAGCGTCTCCGCCGCACTGTCCGCACCATCTGCGTTGTCGGTGTTGCCGGTGTCGTTACCGCTGTCCTGGGCGCTGGCGCCGCTCTTGTCCTCGTCCTCGGGGGTGGAACCGAGCCCGACGAAAACCCCGTTCGTGGCCGAGGTGAGGTCCTGCCAGCGGCTCACGTCCTGCGCGACGAGCAGCCCGGGAGCGTCCTTCACAGGCAGACCCAGCGAGGACGGGTGCCAGCCCGAGTCAGCCGTCTCCTTCGCCCACTCCCCCGGAATCCGCACGCTGATCCGGCCGCTGGCGTCGCTCACCCGTACCTGCGACGGCTTCCGCTTACCGTCGGGCGCCAGTACCGCGCTGGCCACCCCCACGCCCGTCAGCACGACGACGACGGTTCCCATGGCCACGGCACGCCACCTGCGGCGACGGCGCGGCGCCCCGTCTTCCGCGGCAGCGGTCCGGAACCGGTCACCCTCGGGCGGCTTCGACTGCGATTGCGGCTCCGGCGCGGGCGCGCTCACGGCGGGAGGCACGTCCCGCGCCGCGGACGCGTCCGGCCCCGGCGCCTCCCTCGCGGCGGACCCCGGCGCCTCTGACGAAGGCCCGGAGGACGCCTCGGAAGACGCCTCGGAGGAGGTTCCGGAGGACACTTCGGAGGACACCTCGGAGGCAGCGCCGCCCGGCGCGGGGGACGGCGACTCCGTCGCGACCGCGGGCGGCTGTCCGGCTCCCTGGGACGCGGGGCGTACGGCGAGGGAGGAGAGCGGGGCGGCCGCGGACGCGTGGCGGTCGGCGCCGACGGACGATCCGGCACCGCTGCCGTCACGTCCGTCCGGGGCCGGATCCGGGGCCTGGCTCCGGCCCGGCGTCCCGGGCTCCGGGTCGTCCCCGGTCCGCTCCGCTCCGTCCGCAGCCCGCTCCAACTCGTGTGCGATACGGTCCAGCTCGTTCGCGAAGGCGGCGGCGGTGGGCCAGCGGCGCTCGCGGTCGGGCTCCATCGCCCGCGCGACCGCCTCCGTCACCGCCCAGGGCAGTCCGGGTCGCAGTTCGTCCAGCGGCATCACCCGGTCCGGCGTTCCCGGGGTGGCGCCGGTCACCAGGTGGTAGAGCACGGCGCCCAGGCTGTAGATGTCCGCACGGGCGTCGATGCCCTCGAAGGGTTCGGCCTGCTCGGGTGCCATGTATCCGACCGAGCCGGCGACCACGGTGAGCCCCGAGGCGTGCGCGAGGTTCTTGGCCAGGCCCAGATCCGCGACCAGCACCCGCTCGCGCCCCTGGGGACCCCCGCTGGTCAACAGCACATTGGACGGCTTGATGTCGCGGTGCACCACCCCCGCCTCGTGCAGGGCCTCGGCGCCACGTGCCGCCTCGGCGGTCAGCCGTACCGCCTCGTCCACCGGCAGCGGTCCGGCCGCCATGCGGTCGGCGACCGTTCCCCGGTCCGCGTACTCCATGACGAAGTACGGTTTCTCACCGTCCAGCTCCCCCACGTCGAAGACCTGGACGACACCGCCCGACGACGCCTTGCGCAGCAGCCGCGCCTCGGCGAGGAAGCGGTCCCGGATGTCCATGCGGTGGGCCCAGTTGTCGGCCATCACCTTGACCGCGACGGGCGCCTCCAGCCGGTCGTCGTGTGCGAGCCACACGACTGCGAAGGCGCCGGAGCCGAGACGACGGTCGACCCGGTAGCGGCCGATCTGATCAGGTGAAGGCATGCCCCTTATGATGCCTGGATGTGCCCACCGTCCTCTCCCCGCGCCGTGAACCAGCCATCCGGACGGCCTGAGCCAGTGGGTTCCGGCGGTCCGTCGACGCCCGGTGGTCCGTCGGCGGCCGGCGGCGGTCCGCCGACGGCCGGTGAACCGCCCGCGCCCAACGACACCGAAGCCCTCGCCGCCCGTGCGGCGACCGGCGACAGCGCGGCACTGGACGCCCTGCTGCGCGCCATCCGCCCCGACGTGGTGCGGCACTGCGGCCGGTTCCTGCTCTTCCGGGAGGACGCCGAGGAGGCCGCCCAGGACGTCCTGTTGCAGGTGTCCCGGCACATCGAGCGCTTCCAAGGTCGCAGCCGTTTCAGCACCTGGCTGCACACGATCGTTGCAAACTGTTCACGCCAGAAGTACCGCGAGCTCAAGCGCCGCGCGGTCGAGCAGCCCGCGCTCCCCCACCAGACGGGGGCGCCGGAGCACCGCCCGGATCCGCGTACGACGAGTGTGATCGCCGGCTCCCGCGTGGATCTCCTCGAAGCGCTGGAGCGGCTGGAGCAGGAGAGTCCGCATCTGGTGGCGCCGCTGGTCTACCGCGATCTGTGCCAGATGGACTACGCCGAGATCGTCGACCGGCTCGGCATCCCGCTGGGCACCGTCAAGTCCCGGCTGCACCACGCCCGTCGCCAGATCCGGCCGTGGCTCACCTCGCAGGAGCTGTGACCCTTCCGGGGGCCTCCCGCCCGGCGGGCTGTCACCTTTGGGGCCGTTGTCCCGTTCTCATGAGGACAGCGCGACTCCCACGAGTCCCATGAGTCCATGAGCCCCAGGAAGACAGCGCGACGCCGACCCGGGAGGTACGCGTTCCATGGCCCCCGCGAACGACTCGAACAGCCCGGCCGACCAGACCTCCGGGCCGGGCGCCGGCCCTGGCCCCGGTCCTGAGCCCGCCCCCGTCGACGGGCCCGTACTGGTGACCGGTGGCACGGGCACCCTCGGCCGTCCGCTCGTGGACGAGCTGCTGGCGGACGGTGTCCCCGTACGCGTCATGAGCAGGCACCCGCGTCCGGCGGAGGACGAGCGGCCCTGCGAGTGGGCGGTCTGCGACCTCACCAAGGGCGTCGGGCTGGCCGCCGCCGTCAGCGGTGTGCGGGCGATCGTGCACTGTGCCACCGACCAGAGGCGGGAGGCGAAAGTGCTCTCCCGAGTGGTCGAGGCGGCGCAGCAGGCCGGTGTTCCGCACCTGGTCTACATCTCCATCGTCGGCGTCGACCAGGTTCCCTTGCCGTACTACAAGGCCAAGTTCGCGAGCGAGCGACTGCTGGAGAATTCCGGGCTGCCGTACACGATCCTGCGGGCCACGCAGTTCCACGATCTGGTGGCCAGGGTGACCACCGCGCAGCGGCGGCTGCCCTTCGTCCTCTCGCCCGCCGGTTTCCGCTGCCAGCCGGTGGAGGTCACCGAGGTCGCCCACCGCCTCGCCGAACTGGTGCGCGGCGAGCCCGCCGGCCGGGTGCCGGACATGGGAGGGCCTGCGGTGCACACCGCACGGGGACTGGCCGAGGCGACGCTTCGTACGACCGGGCGGTCCCGCCGCGTGGTGGACCTCCCCCTTCCCGGTCGTACGGCCCGTGCCTTCCGCCGGGGCGGCAATCTGGCCCCGGACCACGCCACGGGGACGGTCACCTTCGCCGAGTTCCTGGCGGCCCGGCGGCCGGGCCGACCCGAACCGTCCCGGATCACGCCGCCTGGGGACCGGCCGGAGTCGGCTGGTTGAGGGTGACGGGCGGCGGGCTGAGCCGGGCGAAGCCCTCCTGCCGCTGGTACGGGAAGTAGGGGTAGGCCGCGTCCTTGGCGCTCGCCTCGTCCAGCCTGGCGACCTGCTCGGGTGTGAGGCTCCAGCCGACCGCGCCGATGTTCTGGCGCAGCTGCTCCTCGTCGCGGGCGCCGACGATGACGGAGGAGACGGTCGGACGGCGCAGCAGCCAGTTGAGCGCGATCTGCGGCACCGTCCTGCCGGTCTCCTGCGCGACGGCGTCGAGCGCGTCGACCACGCGGTGGAGGAGTTCGTCGTCGACGGGCGGGCCGAAGGCGGCGGTGCGGTGCAGGCGGCTCTTCGGGGGCAGCGGCTGCCCGCGCCGTATCTTTCCGGTCAGCCGCCCCCAGCCCAGTGGGCTCCACACGAGGGCGCCGACCCCTTGGTCGAGCCCCAGGGGCATCAGCTCCCACTCGTAGTCCCGGCCTATGAGGGAGTAGTAGACCTGGTGTGCGGCGTGGCGGGGGTAGCCGTGCCGGTCGGCCGTGGCGAGGGACTTCATCAGCTGCCAACCGGAGTGGTTGGAGACCCCGGTGTAGCGGATCTTCCCCTCGCGGACGAGCTGATCGAGAGCGGCGAGGACCTCTTCCTGCGGGGTCGCGGCGTCGTGGGCGTGGAGCTGGAAGAGGTCGATGTAGTCGGTGCCGAGGCGGCGCAGGGCGTCCTCGGTCGCCCTGATGAGGCGGGCCCGTGAGGTGCCGTACTCGCCGGGCCCCTCGCCCATGGGCAGGCCCGCCTTGGTGGAGATGAGCACCTGGTCTCGCCGCCCCCTGACGGCCTGGCCCAGCACTTCCTCGGAGGCACCGGCCGAGTAGACGTCGGCGCTGTCGAACATCGTGATCCCGGCGTCGAGGGCGATGTCCACCAGGCGGCGGGCGGCGCGGGCGTCGGTGTCGCCCCAGTCCCCGAAGAGCGGGCCCCGGCCGCCGAAGGCACCGGTTCCCAGGCTCAGCTCCGGGACCCGCAGGCCGGAAGCGCCCAACTGTCGGTATTCCATGGCTCGTTCCCTCTTCCTCTTTACAGGTGCCCGCGTACATGCTTCTGCGCGCACGGGCCAGGTGTTAGCGGGACCGCAGTTCCGTTAACCGTTGCCAGTACCGTAACAGGGAGAAGCCGTTAAGGGAACTGGAGACCCGCTGTGACATCTGGGCCGGAGAGCCGGCGCAAGACGACCGCCCCGGACACCGGCGCCGTGCCCGGCACGGTGCGCCCCGGAGGGCGCACGGCGCGGGTGCGCGAAGCGGTGCTGAGCGCCGCCGGGGACGCGCTCGCCGAGCACGGTTTCGCCCACCTCGACCTCGCCGAGGTCGCCCGCCGCGCGCAGGTCGGTAAGACGACCGTCTATCGGCGCTGGGGAACTGTCACCGCGCTGCTGGCGGACCTGCTCGACGACATGGCCGAGCAGTCCGAGCCCCGTACGGAGACGG
Source organism: Streptomyces sp. B15 (assembly GCF_018070605.1). Taxonomy (NCBI): domain Bacteria; kingdom Bacillati; phylum Actinomycetota; class Actinomycetes; order Kitasatosporales; family Streptomycetaceae; genus Streptomyces; species Streptomyces sp. B15. The sequence continues at coordinate 29,103 of NZ_JAGPXJ010000036.1, read as the reverse complement.
GCGCCCTGCTCGACGACCTTTCGGCCAACGCCGCACTGGTGTGCCGCACCCTGACCGACCCCCGCCAGGGTGCGCTGTTCAAGGCCGTCATCGCCGCCGCGACATGCGACACCACCGCCACCGAGGCACTGCACCGGTTCTACGCGGCACGGGTCGCCGAGTGGGCCCCTTGCGTGCGGCAGGCCGCCGACCGGGGCGAGGTGCCGGCGGACACGGACCCCGAACAGGTCATCCGCGCCGTCTCCGCGCCGCTGTACTACCAACTGCTGACCACCGGCGCCCCGCTCGACCGGGCAGCCGCCGAGCGCGCGGCCCGGTCGGCGTACGCAGCGGCCTGCGCGGGAGTCTTCCGCCACGAGCAGTGACCGCGCGGCGGGCAGGGCCCCAGGGGAGCTCCTGCGGCCCTGCCCGCCGGGGGCGGCCCGACCGCCCCCTACGGCCGTCCGGCGGGCGGTGCCGTCCCGGCCACCGCTTCCGTGAACGCCTGCAACCGGGGCGCCAGCGGGCCGCGCCGGCGCACCAGCCCGTACGCCAGTGCCGCGGCCTCCGGTACGGGGACGTAGCAGACCCCGGGATGGGCGAAGTACGTCTCCGTGTGCGCGCCCGACAGCAGGGCGCCCTTGCCCGCCGCCACCAGCACCAGGGCTTCCTGCACGCTGGTGACCGGCAGCCCCGGCGGGATCGCGCGGCCCCCGGGCGTCCGCGCGGGGGCCAACTGCTCGCGGCAGAGCACCGGCACCCCCTCGCGCAGGGTCAGCAGGGGCGTCTCCCCCAGTTCGGCAAGGTCCTCCGGGGACGCCTCGCCGCGCAGCGCCAGCCGGTGCCCGGCGGGCACGGCCAGCACCCGTGACTCGCTGAACAGTTCGGGCCCCTCCACCAGGTCGGCCTCCCCGGCCGGTAGTTCGGCCAACTGCACGTCGAAGGCGCCCGCCCTGAGCTTCCCGAACGGGTCGGCCAATGGCACCTCGCAGGGCTCCACGGCGAGGCCGGGCCACCGCTCGCCCAGAAGCTTCGCCGCACGCATCACGACCTCACCGGCCAGCGGCCCGGAAAAGCCCACATGCAGGACGCCCCGCAGCTCTCCCGCCCGCCGCGCGGCCGTCGCCGCGGCGCGTGCCAACGCCTCGTCCATGGCGCGCTGGTGCGGCGCGAGGTCGTCGCGCAGCTGTCGCCCCAGTCCGGTGAGGGTCACGGTGCGGCTCGTACGGTGGAACAGCGGAGCGCCCACCCGTCTCTCCAACCGCTGCACGAGCTGGCTGACGCGGGCACGGGAGAGGTGCATGCGCTCCGCGGTGCGGCCGAAGTGCAGCTCTTCGGCCAGGATCAGCAGGCACGCCACTTCATCGCGTTCCATCCCCGTGACGCCCCCGCATCGTTCAGTCCGGATCGTTCAGTCCGGCTGAACGCAACGTTGCGTTGTTCGCCGTTGTTCCCCCCGCCCGCCCGGCGGAGGGTAAGAGCGTGCCAACTCTCAAGAAATCCCGTGATTCCTCAGAAACCCGGATGTCCACCCGTGAAAGGGGCATCCTGCTGGTGCTGTGCGGTGCCGTCTTCCTGGAGGGCATCGATGTCGCCATGCTCAACGTGGCCCTGCCCGTCATCCGCGCCGAGCTCGGCATGCCGATCGGCGAGTTGCAGTGGGTCATGAGCTCCTACGTGCTCGGCTACGGCGGCTTCATGCTGCTGGGCGGGCGGGCGGCCGACCTGTACGGCCGACGGCGGATGTTCGTGCTGTCGCTCGGTGTCTTCCTCGCCTTCTCCGCGCTGGCGGGCCTGGCGAGCGAGGGCTGGACGCTGATCGCGGCCCGCTTCGTCACCGGTGTCGCGGCAGCGTTCATGACACCGGCCGGACTGTCCCTGATCACCACGAGCTTCACCGAGCGCAGGCGGCGGAACAAGGCGCTGCTCATCTACTCCGGGACCGGTGCGGCGGGTTTCTCCACCGGGCTGGTCCTCGGCGGACTGCTGACCATGCTCGGCTGGCGCTGGGTGTTCTTCGCCCCTGTCGCGCTCTCCGCCCTGATCCTGGCCGCCACGCTGGTGCTCGTCCCGCGCGGGCCCGGGACCGGGCCCGGCGCGGAGGGCGGGCAGCGCACCGGCTCCGCACCGCGCCGCAGCTTCGACCTGGCCGGCGGGGTGACGGTCACCGCGGCGCTCGTGCTGCTGGTGTTCGGCATCGAACGGGCTTCGCACAGCGGTTGGCCACGGACACTGGCCGTGCTGACTGCCGGTGCGGCACTTCTCGTACTGTTCGTGCTGATCGAACGGCGCACTGCCGCACCGTTGATACGGCTGGGCATGCTGCGTTCGGCCCCCCTCGTGCGCGCCAACGCGACAGCGCTGCTCTTCGCAGCCGCCTTCTTCGGCTTCCAGTTCCTCGTCGTCCTCTACCTCCAGGAACTGCGCGACTGGACGACCCTGGAGACGAGCCTGGCGATGCTGGTGACCGGTGTGGACGCGGTGCTCGCCCCCACCGTCGTGCCGCGGCTGGTCAACCGGTTCGGGAGTGCGCGGGTGGCCTTCGCGGGGCTGCTGGCCGCCACCGCGGCCTACGCCTGGTTCCTGCCGGTCGGTGCGCAGTGGCCCTATCCGGTGATGCTGCCGGGCCTGCTCCTGGTCGGGCTCGCCTTCGCGCTGGCCTACGGGCCGCTGGCCATCATGGCGACCGACTCGATCGCCGAGGAGGAGCAGGGAGTGGCCGGCGCCCTGCTGTTCGCCTCCGTCCAGTTCGGAGCCGCGCTCGGCCTCTCCGGAGCGGCAGCGGCCAACGCCGCGGGCACCGGTGCGCGGACATCCGCTGCACTGCTGGACGGCTACCGTGCGGGGCTCCTCGTCCCGTTGGCAGCGGCGCTGCTGGCCACTGCTGTCGGGGCGTTCGGCCTGCGCCGCCGGCGGACACCGGCCGCACCCGGAGGTCCGGGAACACCGGGAACACCGGGAACACCGGGAACACCGGGAACACCAGGGGCACCGAACGCGGCGGAAGCACCGGCCGCGCAGCGCCGGTCCGGTAGCGGCGGGGTTCTTACGGAGCGGTGACACGGGCGCCGCGTACCGGTCCGCGGCGCCCCCGCGCGCCTAGCGTGGCGGTATGCGCGTTCTTGTCACCGGCGGTGCCGGGTTCATCGGTTCCCATGTCGTGGAGGCCCTCACGGTCGCGGGCCACGAGGTCGTGGTGCTGGACGCCCTGCTGCCCTCGGCGCACGGGAGAGCTGCCGAACCACCAGCCGCCGTGCCCGGTGTGCGGCAGCTGCGCGGTGACGTACGCGACCCGGACGCCGCCGACGAGGCGCTGCGCGGCGTGGACGCGGTGTGCCATCAGGCGGCGATGGTCGGGCTCGGCAAGGACTTCTCCGACGCCCCCGAGTACGTCAGTTGCAACGACCTGGGCACCGCCGTGCTGCTGACCGCGATGGAGCGGGCGGGCGTGCGTGCGCTGGTGCTGGCCGGCTCCATGGTCGTCTACGGCGAGGGCCGCTACGAGTGTCACCGGCACGGCGTCGTCAGGCCGGGGCCGCGCGCGGTGCCGGACCTGCGCGCCGGACGGTTCGAACCACCGTGCCCGGACTGCGGCGCCGCGCTGCGGCCCGGGCTGGTCGATGAGGACGCGCCGCTGGACCCGCGCAACACCTACGCGACCACCAAGCTCGCGCAGGAGCACCTGGCAGCGGCGTGGGCCCGGGCCGTCGACGGGCGTGCGGTGTCGCTGCGCTACCACAACGTCTACGGGCCCGGGATGCCGTGCGACACCCCGTACGCGGGGGTCGCCTCGTTCTTCCGCTCGGCGCTCGCCCGCGGGGCGGCACCCACCGTCTACGAGGACGGCGCGCAGCGCCGGGACTTCGTCCATGTGCGGGACATCGCCGCAGCCAACCTCACAGCGCTGGAGGCAGTGCACGCGGGAGGGGCGGCGCACACGGGAGGGGCGGTCCACGGCCCCGGCTCCTTCGCGGCCTACAACACCGGCAGCGGCGACCCGCACACCATCGGGGAGATGGCCACCGCGCTGGCCGAGTTCCACGGCGGCCCGGACCCCGTGGTGACGGGCGAGTACCGGCTGGGCGACGTACGGCACATCACGGCGTCCTCGCAGCGGGCCGCCCGCGAACTGGGATGGCGCGCGCGCATCGGTTTCGCGGAGGGGATGAAGGAGTTCGCGGCGGCCGGCATGAGGGCACCGTCCGGCACGGAGGCCGGAGCCCTGCGGGCGTCGGTCGAGGCCCCGCGGGCGTCGCGTTCTTCCGAGCAACGCGACACCACGGGCGGGACCCGCCCCGTCACCCCGTCTCCGCGCTCGGCAGCGCCCTCGGCAAGGTGAGCTCGAAACAGCAGCCGCCGGTCACGTTGCGGACCGCTGCCGTGCCCTGATGGGCCTCGACGATGCCGCGCACGATGGCCAGTCCCAGGCCCGCGCCCGGGGGCGTGCGGGCGTGGGTGCCGCGCCAGCCGGTGTCGAAGACGCGGGGCAGGTCCTCCTCGGGGATGCCGCCGCAGCCGTCCGTCACGGACAGGACGACCTTCTCGTTCTCCTCCGCGGTGCGCGCGTGCACGGCCACGGTGCCGTCCGCGGGGGTGCGGCGGATGGCGTTGACGAGCAGATTGCCGAGCACCCTGGTCATCTCGTGCGGGTCCACCTCGACGGGTACGGCGGCCACCGCGTCACCCACCAGGCGGACGCCGTTCTGCCGGGCGAGCGGGTCGGCGCCGGCCAGTGCTTCTTCGACGAGTTCGGACAGGCTGACCTGGTGTGTGGTCAGGGCGAGTGAGCCCGCGTGGATGCGGGAGAGCTCGAACAGGTCGCCGACCATGGCGTTGAGCCGTTCCACCTCGGTACGGATCTGCCGCAGACAGCGTCCGGTGTCCTCCACCATGCCGTCCTCCAGCGCCTCCGACATGGCACGCAGTCCGGCCAGCGGGGTACGCAGATCGTGCGAGATCCAGGCGACCAACTCCCGCCGCGAACTCTCCAGCGCGCGTTCGCGGTCCCGGGAGGCGGCCAGTTTCTCGCTGGTGGCGGCGAGTTCGCGGGTGAGCGCCGCGAACTCCGCCGGGTCGCCCGCCTCGGCCGCGCCGGGCGCCGGGAAGCTGCCCCCGTCCCCGAAGGAACGCGCCGCAAGGGTGAGCGCGTTGCTGCGCGCCGCCACCCAGCGGCCCAGCAGCAGCGCGGTCGCCAGCGAGACGACGGCCGCCATGGCGACGACGGTGGTGACGACGAACAGGTCGTGCCGGGACAGGAACATCGCCCAGGCGACGGCCAGTGTCCCGGCGAGCATGGCGATCACGGCGACTGTCGGGACGATCGTCAGCGAGACGACGAGCGACCGGTGCCGCAGCGCACGCAGCGCCAGGGCACCCAGCAGTCCGGCCCCGGCGGCACCCAGGAAGGCGAACAGGGCGATGAGGAGCATGTCGCGCACGGTGGTTCAGTCCTCCTGCACGGGAGCGCCCGGCCGCGCGTGGGAGTCCCCCCGCACCGGAGCGCCCGGCCGCGTGGCGCCCGGGTCGAGCCGGTAGCCCACGCCCCACACGGTCTGGATCAGCCGGGGGCGCGCGGGGTCCTCCTCGATCTTGGCGCGCAGCCGGCGCACATGCACGGTGACCGTCGAGAGGTCGCCGAAGTCCCAGCCCCACACCTCGCGCATCAGCTCCTCCCTGGAGAAGGCCCGTGCCGGGTGCCGCAGCAGATGGGCCAGCAGGTCGAACTCCCGCACGGTGAGGGAGAGCTCGACGCCGTCCTTGGTGGCGCTCCGGGCGCGCGGGTCGACGGTCAGCCCCGCGGCACGCAGCGGCGGTGCCGGGCGCGGTACGTCCTGTGCGTGCCGACTGCGGCGCAGCACGGACTCGACGCGCAGCACCAGCTCCCGCGGACTGAACGGCTTGGTGACGTAGTCGTCCGCCCCGACCTCCAGACCCAGCACCCGGTCGCCCTCGTCGCCGAGCGCGGTCAGCATGATGACCGGCACGGGTCCCTTCTCGCGCAGCCGTCGACAGACCTCCAGGCCGTCCAGCTCGGGCAGCATCAGATCGAGTACGACGAGGTCCGGCCAGTGCGCGGCAGCACGCTCCAGGGCACCGGGGCCCGTCTCCGCGCGGTCGACGGCGTACCCGGCGCGGTGCAGATAGCCGGTGACGACTTCGGCGACAGTGGGGTCGTCGTCGACGACCAGGACCCGCCCGGTGGGTGGTGGCTGCATGGCCTCAGGGTGGCACCACGCAGCTGCGAGGGGGAGACGGGCCGACGGCAGCACGGGCGATGTCCGTGTTTCGTAAGGAGGTGAAGTCTGGAATGTCCGGTATGGCTCCGTAGGGTGTGCGGCGTAGTCGAACCCGCCCGAAGGAGGCCACGCCCGTGCCCGGTGTCGATGTCGTACTTCCCTGCCTCGACGAGGAGCAGGCGCTGCCCTGGGTGCTGGAGCGGATCCCACCGGGCTGGCGGGCCATCGTCGTGGACAACGGTTCGACGGACGGTTCGGCGGCGACAGCGCGCGAGAGGGGCGCGACTGTCGTCTCAGAGCCCCGGCGCGGCTTCGGCGCCGCCTGCCACGCAGGGCTGACGGCCGCCGAGGCGGACATCGTCTGTTTCTGCGACTGCGACGCCTCTCTCGACCCCGGCCTGCTGGTGCCGTTCGTCGAGGCCGTGCGCGAGGGCCGCAGCGACCTGGTGCTGGGCCGCAGGCGCCCGCAGACGCGCGCTGCCTGGCCGGCGCACGCCCGCGCGGGCAATCTCGCGCTCTCCCGCATGCTGTACGCCCGTACCGGCGTCCGGCTGCACGATCTCGGCCCGCTGCGCGCCGCCCGCCGCGCGGACCTGCTGGCGCTCGAACTGTCCGACCGGCGCAGCGGATACCCGCTGCAGATGGTCGTACGGGCCGCCGACGCCGGCTGGCGGATCGAGGAGCGCGACGTGCCCTACCGCCCCCGCACCGGCAAGTCCAAGGTCACCGGGACCTGGCGCGGCACCTGGCACGCCGTACGCGACATGCGGACGGTGCTCCAGGAGCCCGCCGCCGCCGGAGAGGGGGTCGCCCGGTGACGCCGCCCTCCCGCCCCGCCGAGGGGACCACCACGCTGCTCGTCATCGCCAAGGAGCCGGTGCCAGGGAAGGTCAAGACCCGGCTGTGTCCGCCCTGTACGCCGCAGCAGGCGGCCCGGCTGGCCGCAGCCGCACTGCACGACACCCTGGAGGCCGTACGCGCCATGCCCGCCAGGCGCCGGGTGCTGGTGCTGTCGGGGCGGCCGGGCACCTGGCTGCCGGACGGTTTCGACGTCGTCCCGCAGCGCTCCGGCGGGCTGGACGAACGGCTCGCCGGAGCGTTCGCCGAAGCGGGCACCGGACCGGCGCTGCTCGTCGGCATGGACACCCCCCAGCTGACCCCCGCGCTGCTGGCGCCCGCACTCGGCCCGGACAGCTGGCAGGAGTGCGACGCCTGGTTCGGCCCGGCACTGGACGGCGGCTTCTGGGCGCTCGGTCTGGCCCGCCCCGATCCCGCACTGCTGCGCGGAGTTCCCATGTCCACCCCGACGACAGGACGGGCCCAGCTCGCCCGACTGGCGCACAAGGGACTGCGGGTGCGCCGACTGCCGCCGCTGCGCGACGTGGACACCGCCGAGGACGCCGCACAGGTCGCCGCCGAGGCCCCCGGCAGCCGGTTCGCCGCGACCGCCGCCGCACTCGCCGCACTGCGCCCCGAGCACGCCCCGGCCGTCCCCGCGAGCCGGACCCGCCCGAACAGCGCCGCAACGCACCGGACGGCCGCCCCATGACAGCCACCGCACACACCACGGGTCCGCCCACGACGACAGCCACGGCAACTGCTGCGGCAACTGCTGCGGCAACTGCTGCGGCAACTGCTGCGGCGAAAACGACGGTCGAAGCGACCGAAGCAGCCGAAACAGCCCGAGCAGCCGGAACGACCGACAACACGACCGACACCACCGACACGGCGGACACGGCAGCCGAAGCGATAGCGCCCTGGAACGCCGACCCGTACGCCGACGCGCTGCGCACCGGCCGGGGACCGTTGTTCCTGCGCCGCAGCGACGGCTGGCTGCTGCCGCTGGAGGTGGAGCGCTGGTGCGCGAGCGCGGACGCGGCCGACATGTCGGTGCTGCGCCGCTGCGAGGGCGCGGTGCTGGACGTGGGCTGCGGGCCGGGCAGGCTGGTCGCGGCCCTCTCCTCGCTCGGCCACCGGGTCCTGGGCATCGATGTGAGCCCGGCAGCCGTCGCCCGCACGGTCGGTCTCGGCGGTACGGCACTGCGCCGTTCGGTTTTCGACCCGCTGCCCGGCGAGGGCCGGTGGGGGAGCGTACTGCTGCTGGACGGCAACCTCGGCATCGGCGGCGACCCCGAGGCACTGCTGGAGCGCTGCGTCCGGCTCCTCGCCCCGCACGGACTGCTGCTGGCCGAGACCTCGCCCGTGGATGTGGACGAGCGGGCACAGGTGCGCATCGACGACGGGCGGGGCACGTGCCCCCACCCCGACGGGGGACAGCTGTTCCCCTGGGCCCGGCTGGGCACCCGCGCACTGCTGCGGTACGCACTGCCCGCCGGGTGGTCGGCGGCGGGTCAGTGGGAGTGCGGCGGGCGGTCTTTCGTCGCCCTGCGGCGCCCTTGAACCACCCGCCGCCGATGTCTCCTCTCGAACGCCGTCCGCGCGGCCAGCCAGATGCCGGAAACGGCGAACAGCGCGACCGTCAGCCACAGCCAGTGCATCGCATAGCCGTTGTTGCCCTCCGGCCGCCCGGTGACCTTTGCGTACCGGTCGGCCGGTCCGGTGATCAGCGGAAACCAGACCAACAGCAGCAGAAGGGAGAACAGGGCCGGAATCCGAAGGTGGTTCACGTACCGGCCCGCGAGCCTGGGCACCCGGTCGGCCACCGAGTACAGCGGCAGCAGCACCAGATCGTGCAGCAGCGCCGCGCCCAGGAACCATACGGCCACGCCCAGCCAGTCGTCCGCCAGCAGTCGTGCACCCGCGTAGGCGGTGAGCACGAACGAGGCCAGCAGCAGGGCGATCTGCAGCGGGCTGCCCATCGTGCGGCGCAGCCGTCCGGCGCCCCGTGCGGGCCCGGCCTCCATCCGGCCGCCCGCGGCGGGCCCCTGGGCCCGGCCCCTCATCGGTCCGCTCCGAACGCCAGCCGGTTCACCCATTTGGTGTTGTGCACACCGGGCGCCGCCGGGACGATGACGCGGGCCGGATAGCCGTGGTCGAGCGAGAGGTCCTCACCGCCCACCCGTAGCGCCAACAAAGACCGTGGATCGCGTACCTGGTTGTCCCGCAGGCCCGCGTGCCGGAACGCGCCGGAGCGCTGCAGCGAAGCGACGAAGACACCGGGCAGCCCGTCCCCGGGGTCGCAACCGGCCAGCTCCGCCAGGTCGCGCAGCCGGACACCGGTCCAGTGCTGGTCCGAGGTCGACCAGCCCTCCACGCAGGCGATGGGCAGCGCGGCGGAGTGCTGGGGCAGCGCCAGCAGTTCGGCCCGCGAGAAGCGCAGTCTGCGCCCGTGCGGGCCTTCGACGGTCAGCCGCCAGCGCTCACCGGCCTCCTCGCGGGTGACGCCGACAGCGGCGGCCGTCTTGTTGATCTGGAAGGCGTTCGCGCCGGTGCCGGGGTCGGGGCCGCCGTGCGGGGCCAGCAGCGCGGTACGGCGCAGTGGGCCGTCGAAGTTCTGCCCGACCGTCACACCCAGCAGCAGCACCGAGCCGCCGCCCACCGCGCCGAGCGCTCCGCGCCGCGTCAGCGTGGGGGCGGCCGGGCGAGGCGCGACCAGTCCGGTGTCGCGGTCCGGCTCGCGCACCCCCTCGTCCCCCCGCTGCCCGCCGCCGTGTCCCTCACCGGGCCCGTCGCGGTGTCCGTCACCGGGCCCGTCACGGTGTCCGTCGCGTCCTGCTCCTTTCCCGGCGCCCCGGCCCGAGGCGAAGTCGCGCGGTGCCCCCTCCCGCAGCACCTGCACGGCCTTCGGCAGCCGCAGCGCCACATGCACCACGAACGCGGCGAAGAAGACCCATGCGCCGTAGAAGTGCAGCGGGTAGAACGATCCGGGGAACAGGTAGTCGAGCTGCACGTTCAGCAGCCCCGTCACGAACTCGAACAGCACACCGCCGACGAGCAGCAGCAGCGAGATCCGCTCCAGCGCGTGCGCGGCGGAGCGGGCGGGCGGCATGGTGAACAACTTGGGGATGACGGACCACAGCTTCGCCAGCAGCACCGGCACCAGCACCACGCCGAGGGTGGTGTGCACTCCCTGGGTGAGCCGGTAGAGCCAGTGCGGATCGGTCGGCCAGGCGAACAGGTAGAAGCCGAGCAGCCCGCGATCCGGCGTGCGGTCGTTGGAGGGCGCCACATCCGGGTTGTAGGCGGCGTAGGACAACAGGCCGGTGACGAACAGCACGGTGACGCCCGCCAGCAGTACGACGCCGAGCACCGCCGTCAGCCATGGACCGCGCAGCGGACTGCGCCAGAAGCCGGGGTCCGACGGGAGCCGGGCGGAGTGCTGCCGGACGGACCGGAGCCGGGAGAGGGTGCGGTGATCGCCCATGGGGTGACGGTAAGCGCCGGTACGGCCCGGGAGGGGGAACCGACCCATGACGAAACGCTGACATCCTCCGCCGGTGGCCGCCGTGCGGCCCCGCGCGGCCTAACGTGCCCCTGTGCCTGTCGAACCCTCCGCGACCCGCCCCGGCCGCTCCGCGTCCCCCGACCGCCCGGAGCTCCCCGCCCGCCCCGACTCCTCCGGCCCCTCGGCCCCGGGTGCCGACCCCGCCGTACGCGGCCCCGGGCGCGGGCTGCGCGGCCCCGGGCGCGGGCGCGTGCGTGGGCTGCGGGATCTGGTGCCGGACGCCGGGGCCGTGGCGGTGGCCGGGGCGCTGGTGGCCCCGCCGTCGTCATCGGCGGGGCCATCGAGCGGGAGCACGGCACGCTGCGGGTGCACTGGCCGCCGTACTACGCCAAGCTCGAACCGCACCTGGGGCCGGGGTGCCCGGCCGCGCTGCTGGTCGCGGCAGCGGTGATCGGGTACGGGCCCGCGCTCGCGGCCCGGCTGCCCTGGCGCCGGCTGCTCGCGGCCGCCTGGGGCGCCTCGATGGCGTGGATCTGGTCGCTCGCCCTGGTGGACGGCTGGCACCGGGGCGTGGAGAACCAATTGACCTCCGCCTACGAGTACCTGCAGGAGGTCGACCGCTTCGGGGACGTGGGCGCGGCCCTGCGGACCTTCACCGACCACATCCTGCTGCACTCCCCCGACAACTGGGTTCCACATGTGGCCGGCCATCCGCCCGCCGCCGTGCTCACCTTCGTCGGGCTGGACCGCGTGGGGCTGGGCGGCGGCCCGTGGGCGTCCGCCTGGGTCATCACCGTCGGGTCGTCGGCCGCTGCCGCCGTACTGGTGGCGCTGCGTGCCCTGACCGGCGAGGAACTGGCGCGCAAGGCCGCCCCGTACCTCGTGCTGGCCCCCACCGCCGTGTGGGTGGGAGTGTCGGCCGACGGATACTTCACCGCGGTGGCCGCCTGGGCGCTCGCCCTGCTGGCCCTGTCCGCCCGGACGGGCGAGCGCGCCGTCCGAGCGCCGCGCACGGCGGCGCTCGGTGCCGGGCTGCTGTTCGGACTCACCTGTTACCTGTCGTACGGGCTCACCCTGTGCGCGCTTCTCGGCCTCACCGTCCTCGCACTGTCGCGCACCCTGCGGCCGCTCCCATGGGTGCTGGCGGGCGTCGCAGCAGTGGCCACCGTCTTCACCTTCGCGGGCTTCAACTGGTGGGAGGGGTACCAGCTGCTGACCGAGCGCTACTACCAGGGCGCCGCCCGCATCAGGCCGTACAGCTACTGGGTGTGGGCCAATCTCGCCTGCGCGGTGACGGCTGTCGGGCCCGCGGTGGTGGCCGGGACGCGGCGGGCACTGGTCGCCGGTACGACGGCGGGGCGGCGGGCGGCGGCACTGTGGCGGGAGCGGCACGCGGTGTGCGACCCCCCGAACGAGGGGCACCGCAGCCGTGACCGGCTCGCCGTACTGGTGCTGGCGGCCCTGCTGACGATCGCTGTCGCCGATCTGTCCGGCATGAGCAAGGCGGAGACCGAACGGATCTGGCTGCCCTTCCTCACCTGGCTGCTGCCCGCTGCCGTGCTGCTGCCCCACCGGGGGGCCCGGTACTGGCTGACGGCCCAGGCGGCGACCGCGCTGGCGGTCAACCATCTGCTGCTGACCGGCTGGTGAGGCCTCAGTCCGGCTGCCTTGCGGCCCGGAAGCGGGCCTGTCCCTCGCCGAGGTCCACGACAGGGTCCGGGTAGTCGAGCGAGGCCCGCTCGGCGGCGGGCAGCCGCCACGGCTGATGCACGGCCGCGCCCTGGATGTGCGCCAGTTCGGGGACCCAGCGGCGCACATAGACGCCCTGAGGGTCGCAGGTGCGGGCCTGGGTGAGCGGGTTGAGGACCCGGTTGGGCCGGGTGTCGGTGCCGGTTCCCGCCGCCCACTGCCAGTTCAGCTGGTTGTTGGCGATGTCGCCGTCCACCAGATGGGCGAGGAAGTGTGCGGCGCCGATGCGCCAGTCCACATAGAGCGTCTTGGTGAGGAAACCGGCCGCAAGCAGCCGCGCCCTGTTGTGCATCCACCCCTCGTGCAGCAGTTGCCGCATACCGGCGTCCACCAGCGGATAGCCCGTACGGCCCGCCCGCCAGGCGTCGACCTCCTGTGCCGCGGCACCGCCGCCACGGTCGGTCCGCCAGCGGTCACCGCGCGGGCGGTAGTCGGCGTGCGCGGCCCGAGGGCGGGCCGCCAGCACCTGGTGGTGGAAGTCCCGCCAGGCGAGCTGCCGTACGAACTCGTCGGCGCCCGCCCCGCCCTTGGCCGCCGCCTCGTGAGCGAGCTCGACGGGGGAGAGGGAGCCGAAGTGCAGATGCGGGGAGAGCCGGGAGGTGGCGTCGGCGCCGAGATCGCTCTGGCCGCCGTCCCGCTGCCCGTACCGGTCGAGCCCGCCCTTGCGTCGCCAGGATGCCCACCGCTCCCGCCCCGCGCGCTCACCGCCGCGTGCGAGCCCCGGCGCCGTACCGCGCACGTCCTGTCCGCGGGGCAGCGGGAGCGACCCCACCGCTTCGGGCACCCGGACGGTACGCGGGGCGGCGAGCGGGGACCGCCGTCCTGCCCGGGCCCAGCGCCGGAAGTACGGGGTGAAGACGGCGAAGTGGTCCCGTCCTCCGGTGGGGGTGAGCGTGCCGGGGGCGACCACGGTGGTCACCGCGTCGTGCACCCGCAGCGCACACCCCACCTCCTCCAGGGCCGTACGCAGTCGCGTCTCGCGCCGCTGCGCGTAGTCGCTGACACCCGCCGCGATGTGCACCTCGCGGGCATCGCACTCGCGCACCAGCCGCGCCGTCTCCGTCGCCGGGTCACCGGAGCGCACCACGAGCCGGCCACCGCGCTCGCGCAGCCCCTCGTCCAGGGTGGTGAGGCAGTCGGCGAGGAAGGCCCGCCGGTTGGGCACGGCGAAACCCGACTGCTCGATGGCGCGGTCCCGCACGAACAGCGGCACCACCGCCTCGGCACCGGCCAGCGCGGCGTGCAGCACGGGGTTGTCGCGCAGCCGTAGATCGGAGGTGAAAAGGGCCACGGAGACGGCGGGCAGGGCGGCGGAGGGGGGCACACGGTCCCCAACTCCCGCACGGGCCAAGGCGTTACGCACGGCAGCGCCGAGCCGATTGTCAGACCTCGCGCCTAGGCTGGCCGACCAGTCGCTTCAGCAGGACTGGCCAGGTGCGGGGCGCCTGGCCAGGGACCGAGGAGAGCAAACACATGCCGGCTCAGACCATCCCGCTCGTACCCGCCGACAGCCACGATGTGATCGAGGTGCGGGGTGCGCGGGAGAACAATCTCGCGAACGTCTCCCTCGATCTGCCCAAGCGCAGGCTGACGGTCTTCACCGGAGTCTCGGGATCGGGCAAGTCGTCGCTGGTGTTCGGCACGGTCGCGGCCGAGTCCCAGCGGCTGATTAACGAGACGTACACCGCTTTCATCCAGTCGTTCATGCCGAGCCTGGGCCGCCCCGAGGTGGACAGCCTGCGCAACCTGAGCGCGGCGATCGTCGTGGACCAGGAGCGGATGGGCGCCAACTCCCGCTCCACGGTGGGCACCGCCACGGATGCCTTCACCATGCTGAGGATCATCTACAGCCGGCTGGGCACCCCGCACATCGGTACCTCGACGGCGTTCAGCTTCAACAGCACGGAGGGCATGTGCGCCGAGTGCGAGGGGATGGGCGAGACCACGACCATCGACATCGACCAGGTCGTCGACCGGGAGCTGTCCGTACGCGAGGGCGCGGTCACCGCTCCGGGTTTCGCCGTGGACAGCTGGTTCTGGCAGGTGATGGTCAACTGCGGCTTCTTCGACCCGGACAAGAAGATCCGCGACTTCACCCAGCAGGAGTGGGACGGACTGCTGTACCAGCCGACGACGAAGGTCAAGGTCGGCACCACGAACCTCACCTACGACGGTCTGATCCCCCGCATCCAGCGCATCTATCTGTCCAAGGACCGCGAGGCGATGCAGGCCCACATCCGGGAGTTCACCGACCGGGCCGTCGTCTACGCCGACTGCTCGGCGTGCGGCGGCAGCCGACTCAGCCAGGCGGCGCTCTCCTCGAAGATCGACGGCGTGAACATCGCCGACTGCGCCCGCATGCAGATCAGCGACCTCGCCCCGTTCGTGCGCGGATTGAGCGATCCCTCCGTGGCGCCGATGCGCGACACGCTGTGCCAGACACTCGACTCGCTGGTCGACATCGGCCTGGGCTATCTGAGCCTGGACCGGCCCGCCGGCACGCTGTCCGGCGGTGAGGCGCAGCGCGTCAAGATGGTCCGCCATCTCGGCTCCAGCCTCACCGACGTCACCTACGTCTTCGACGAGCCCACCATCGGCCTGCACCCGCACGACATCCAGCGGATGAACGACCTGCTGCTGCTCCTGCGCGACAAGGGCAACACGGTGCTGGTGGTCGAGCACAAGCCTGAGGTCATCGCCATCGCGGACCATGTCGTCGACCTCGGCCCCGGCGCGGGCACCGACGGCGGCCGGATCTGCTACGAGGGGGACGTTCCGGGGCTGCGTGCCTCCGGCACCCTCACCGGCCGCCATCTGGGCCACCGGGCCCGGTTGCGCGAGACGGTACGGGAACCCAAGGGCAGGGTCGAGATCCGGGGCGCCGATCGGCACAACCTCAAGAACGTCGATGTGGACATACCGCTGGGCGTGCTGACGGTCGTCACCGGTGTGGCGGGCTCCGGCAAGAGCTCGCTGATCCACGGCTATCTGTCCGGGCGGGACGGCGTACTGGTGGCCGACCAGTCACCGATCCGCGGCTCGCGCCGCAGCAATCCGGCGACCTACACGGGGCTGCTGGGCCCGATCCGTACGGCCTTCGCCAAGGCCAACGGCGTCAAGGCGGCGCTGTTCTCGGCGAACTCGGCGGGCGCCTGCCCCAACTGCAACGGAATCGGGCTCGTCTACACCGACCTGGCGATGATGGCGGGGGTCGCCTCGGTGTGCGAGGAGTGCGAGGGCAAGCGCTTCACACCTGAGGTGCTGGGGTACACGCTGCGCGGGAAGAACATCAGCGAGGTGCTGGCCATGTCGGTGGCCGAGGCCCACGAGTTCTTCCCCACCGGCCAGGCGGCGACGATCCTCGGCCGGCTGGCCGACGTGGGTCTGAGCTATCTGCGGCTGGGCCAGCCGCTGAACACCCTCTCGGGCGGCGAGCGCCAGCGGCTCAAGCTGGCCATCCACATGGCGGAGAAGGCCGCCGTCTACGTCCTGGACGAGCCGACGACCGGGCTGCACATGGCCGACGTCGACCAGCTGCTGGCCCTGTTGGACCGGCTGGTCGAGGACGGCAACTCGGTGGTGGTCATCGAGCACCACCAGGCGGTGATGGCCCACGCCGACTGGATCATCGACCTGGGTCCGGGTGGCGGCCACGACGGCGGCGAGGTCCTGTTCACCGGCCCTCCGGCCGAACTCATCGCCTCGGCCGGCACGCTGACCGCCCAGCATCTGCGCGAGTACGTGGGAGAGGAGGGCGGGCAGTCCGGCACCTGAGCGGGGAGCGCCGCCCTGGCGCGGCGGCCGAGGTCACCAGGAGGGCCGTGCCGACACCCCGCCGTCCAGCACCAGATCGTGGCCGTTGATCCAGCGGGCCCGTGGTGAGGCGAGGAAGACGCAGGCATCGCCCACCTCTTCCGCCGTCCCCAGACGGCCGTCCGGGGCCGCCGCCCGCCAGCGCCGTACGCCCTCCGGCCACTGCTCCTCGATGCCGTCCCGCTCCACCAGACCAGGTGAGACGGTGTTCACCCGCACCCCGAGCGGCCCGTATTCCAGCGCGGCTGCCCGGGCGTGCGTGACGACGGCGGCCTTGGAGACGGCGTAGTGCGCGTGCCCCGGCGCGGGCTGCGCCGCCTCGATGGAGGCGATGTGCGTGATGCTGCCGCCGCCCTGCTCGGCGAGCAGCGGTGCCGCCGCCTGGGTGCAGGCGAAGACGCTGGAGAGGTTGGTGTCGACCACCGCGCGCCACTCCTCGGCAGTCATCCCCCGCAGCGGGCGTACGGGCTGCACGCCGGCGTTGTTGACCAGCGCGCCGATGCCCCTGCCATGCCACCGGGCGGCCTCCTCGACGACGGCGCGGCAGCCGTCCTCGGTGGCCAGTTCGCCGTGCACGGCGCGAGCCGTGCCGCCCGCCTGCTCGATCAGCTCGACCGTCCGCCGCGCCCCTGCCGTGTCGCTGCGGTAGTGCACCGCCACCGGGGCGCCCGCCGCGGCGAACCGGAGTGCGACACCGCGCCCGATTCCGCCGGATGCGCCGGTCACCAACACGGTGCGCCGCTCCGCCTCGGGCGGGGGTTCCGCCGGGCTCATCGGGCCAGCTCCCGGATGAGCCGCGCGTGCCGCGGATAGGCCCGGGCGAGCGCCTCCGCGTCCCCGTGCTCATAGCCCGCGTCGGTGTAGCCGGGCGCCATCGTGCAGCCGAACAGCGTCCACGCCCCGCCCGACCGGTCGGCCTCGTCCGCCCCGGACGCCATGACCCGGGCGCCCATCCAGGTGCCCGCCGGTACGGTCAGCTGCACCTGGTGCCCGGCGCCGAGCACATCGGGCCCGAGCACGGGAGTGTCGACGGCCGCCGTGCCCTCGGGTGGGAGCAGCAGCAGCTGGAGCGGTGCGCCGAGGTAGTAGTGCCAGACCTCGTCGTTCGACAACCGGTGCAGCGCGCAGTAGTCGTCGGGTGCGTCGGTCAGCAGCATCACGATCGCGGAGCCCTCCGGCCGGCCGTCGCTCCGTTCGGGTCCTGCCCACAGCCGGCGGAACCGGCCGCCCTCGCGTGGCAGCGGCTCCAGCCCGAAGTGCGCGGCCAGTGCCTCGGCTGTGGCGCGCGCCTCATCTCTCCTCTCACGTCGCATCCTTCAGCCCTGCCCTCATGGGGCACACGTCATGCGCCCTCCATGCGCCCCCTGCCCACACCACGACACCGCGCTATCACTCGGACGGGTGAGATCGAGGCACTGAGGGGTTCGGTGTCCGCACTCACGCCTCAGCGTCCTCACGACGTGCTTAGAGTGCATATGTTCGGCCCCGGACCCCGGCCGAACGGCCGTGTCGCCGCAGGCGCACGGACCACACCGGCCTCGGCGCCGCATCTGCACGGCCCGATCGGCCGCCCCGCCGTATGCCGTACCACCGCACCGCACCACCGCACGTCATATCGCCGTATCGCCGCATCGCCGTACCGCCGCACCGCCGCACCGCCGTGCTGCTCGTCAGTGGAAGGGGTCTCCATGGTCGCCGTCCCGCGCTCCGACACCCCGGGTCACGCCCGGTTCCGGACCGTACGCGCAAGGGGCGAACTGGACATCGCGACACTGCCCGAGCTGGAGACCGACCTCCTCCGGGCCCTCTCGGACGCCGAGCCGCCCCGGGTCGTGGTGGACATGCGGGAGGTGACGTTCCTGGACTGCTCGGTGGTGCGGGTCCTGCTGCGGGCCCGTTCCACGGCGCTCTCCCGGGCCGGCTGGCTGGTGCTGGTGTGCGCGCACGTGCCGGTCGGCAGGTTGCTGCGACGGCTGGAACTGGAGCACCACCTGCCCCGCTACCCGACACCCGACGCGATCGACACGGCGCTGGTCCCGGCAGAGGACGCCAACTGACGGCGTAGCCGGAATCCCCCGAACCCCCACCATCCGGTCGCTCCGACCCCGGGACCACAACGACCACAACGACCAATACTTTTCTTGCCGTACGAGGGCAGACACCGCCCCGCCACCCAGGCAGCATGTGGGCCTCCCCCACCCCCGTCCCCCGGACTGCCCTGGAAAGGCGGTGTTCCGCGTGCGTACGCGCGCCCTTCTCTCCCCCCTGGCAGCCGCGGTCGTCGTGCTGCTCGTACCGCCGCTGATCACCTCAGGCAGCGGCGCAACGAGCGGCACGAACATCCCCGGCCTGCGCTTCATGGTGCCCAACACCCCCGGCGGCGGCTACGACATCACCGCCCGTACGGCCGCCAAGAACGCCGAGGACGCCGGGCTCAACCACAACATCGAGGTGTTCAACCTGCCCGGCGCCGGCGGCACCGTCGGCCTCAGCCGCCTCGTCAACGAGCGCGGCAACGGCAAGCTGACGATGTCCATGGGGCTCGGCGTGGTCGGCGCCGTCCACACCAACCACGCGCCCTCCACACTCGCCGACGCGACACCCGTCGCCCGGCTGACGGAGGAGCCCGACATCGTGGTCGTCGCCAAGAACTCCAAGTACAAGACCTTCCAGCAGCTCCTCGCCGACTGGAAGAAGCACCCGCGGTCCATGCCCGTCGGCGGCGGCTCCTCACCGGGCGGCCCCGACCATCTCGCGCCCATGCTGATGGCCCGCGCGGCCGGCATCAAGACGAAGTCGGTCAACTACGTGCCCTTCGACGGCGGCGGCGAACTGCTGGCCTCCGTACTGGGCGGCAAGGTGAAGTTCGGCGTCTCCGGACTGGGCGAGTACCGCGACCAGATCAAATCCGGCGAGCTGCGGCTGCTCGCCGTCACCGGACCGGAGCGCGTCAAGGGCTTCGACGCACCCACCCTCAAGGAGTCGGGCGTGGACGTGTCGTTCACCAACTGGCGCGGCATGATGGCGCCGCCCGGCCTGACCGACGCCGAACGGGACAAGCTGATCCACTTCATGAGCGAGCTGCGTCGCTCGAAGGAGTGGCGTGAGTCGCTGCGCAAGAACGGCTGGGACGACGCCTGGCTCCCCGGCGACAAGTACGGCCGCTTCCTCAAGAGCGAGAACGAGCGCGTGGACTCCGTTCTGAAGGAGCTGGGACAGTGAGCACGGCGAACGACACCGGAACCCCGCGCCCGGACGAGCGCCCCCGGCCCACCGGTCTGCGTGCCTACTCCGAACTGGGCGTGTGCGGCCTGCTGCTGGCCGTCGGCATCCTCGTCCTGACCGACGCGCTCACCATGGAGACGGTCGCCTCGGCACGCGGCCCCGTAGGCCCCCGCACGGTGCCCCTCGTCGTCGGTACGGCGCTGCTCGTCGTCGCCGTCCTGCTCGCGGTGGACGTTCTGCGCGGCGGGCGCGGCGAGGCGGAGGGCGGCGAGGACGTCGATCTGGCCGAGCCGGCCGACTGGCGGACGGTCGCGCTGCTCGCGGGCGTCTTCCTGGCCTTCGCCGCGCTGATCGACCCGCTCGGCTTCCCCGTCGCCGGCGCGCTGCTCTTCTGGGGCTCGGCCTTCGCGCTGGGCAGCCGCACCCACGCCCTCACCCGCGACCCGCTGATCGCCGCCGGGCTCTCCCTCCTCACCTATACCGTCTTCCACCTCCTCCTCGGTGTTCAGCTGCCGGGTGGACCGCTGATGGGAGTGATGTAACCGATGGACTCCGTCAACTCCCTGATCGACGGCTTCGGAACCGCCCTGACCCCCCTCAACCTGCTGTGGGCGGCGGTAGGCGTCCTGCTGGGCACCGCCATCGGCGTACTGCCGGGCATCGGACCGGCGATGGCCGTCGCCCTGCTGCTGCCCGTCACCTACGGGCTCGACCCGACGGCCGCCTTCATCATGTTCGCCGGGATCTACTACGGCGGCATGTTCGGCGGCTCGACGACCTCCATCCTGCTCAACACTCCCGGGGAGAGCGCGGCGGTGATCGCCGCCATCGAAGGCAACCCGATGGCCAAGGCGGGCCGCGGCTCCCAGGCGCTCGCCGCCGCGGCCGTCGGCCACTTCGCCGGTGGCATGATCGGCACGATCCTGCTCGTCGTCCTCGCCCCGACCGTGGCGAACCTGGCCGTCGACATCGGCGCCCCGGACTACTTCGCGATCATGGTGCTGGCCTTCATCGCCGTCACCTCCGTCCTCGGCTCCTCCCGCGTCCGCGGCTTCGCCTCCCTGCTGATCGGCCTGACCCTCGGGCTCGTCGGCCTGGACCAGATGACCGGCCAGCAGCGGCTGACGTTCGGCAGCCTCCAGCTCTCGGACGGCATCGACGTCGTGATCGTCGCCGTCGGTCTCTTCGCCATCGGCGAGGCGCTGTGGGTCGCCGCGCATCTGCGGCGCGGAACCGGCCCCTCGATCCCGGTCGGCCGCCCCTGGCTGGGCCGCGACGAACTGCGGCGCACCTGGAAGCCGTGGCTGCGCGGCCCGCTGATCGGCTTCCCGTTCGGCGCGATCCCCGCCGGCGGCGCGGAGATCCCCACCTTCCTCTCCTACATCACCGAAAAGCGGCTCTCCAAGCACCGGAAGGAGTTCGGCAAGGGCGCCATCGAGGGCGTCGCCGGACCGGAGTCCGCCGCCTCCGCGTCGGCAGCCGGCACCCTCGTCTCGATGCTGACCCTCGGGCTGCCGACCACCGCCGTCGCCGCGGTGATGCTCGCCGCGTTCCAGCAGTACGGCATTCAGCCGGGCCCCCTGCTCTTCGACCGCGAGCCCGAACTGGTGTGGGGCCTGATCGCCTCACTCTTCGTGGGCATGGTCATGCTGCTCGTCCTGAACCTGCCGCTGGCACCGGTCTGGTCGAAGCTGCTGCGCGTACCGCGCCCCTACCTGTACGCCGGCATCCTCTTCTTCGCGGCGGTCGGCGCCTACGCGGTGGGCGGCGAGGCCATCGACGTGGTGATCCTGCTCGTCATCGGCCTCATCGGCCTGATGATGCGGCGCTACGGGCTGCCCGTGCTCCCCGCGATCATCGGGGTCATCCTGGGCCCCAACGCGGAACAACAACTGCGCAGGGCGCTCCAGATCAGCGACGGCAGCGTCACCGGACTGGTCAACACCCCGTTCGCCGTCACGGTGTACGTGGTGATCGCGGCGCTGCTCGCATGGCCGCTGCTGAAGCGCCTGCTGCCCTTCCACCGCCGCACCCCGACCCCGACCCCGACCCCGCCTCCCGAAGCCTGATCACCGCCCCGCCCTCGTCGTAGTCGTACGGCCCCGCGTACGGACCGTCTTGCGGCCCCTGGGGCGCTGCTGCCGGGTGCGCCGAGGGGCCCTGGGGCGCCTGGTGGTGACCGGGGGCCTGGTGATGTCCGGGCGCCTGGTGGTGTCCGGGCGCCTGGTGGTGTCCGGGCGCCTGGTGTCCCTGGGGAGCCGCACCGGTGCCGTACGGGGCGCCCTGCGGCGGGCCCTGCGGAGCTCCTTGCGGAGCGCCGCCGGTGCCGCCGTACGGGACCTCCGGGGGAAGCGGGCGGCCGACGCCGTAGGGGGAGCCGGGAGGCATCGGGCCCTCGGGCCCCTGGCCGGGGCCGGTGCCGGGGCCGTGGCCACCGGGGCCGTAACCCTGCTGGCCGTACCCCTGGCCGTGGTCCTGCTGTCCCTGCCCCTGCCCCTGCCCGTGGCCGGCATTCGGGGCGTATGCGTTCGGGGCGCCCGGGTGCCGGCCCTGAGCGCCGTAGCCGGGAGCGCCGTAGGGGGCGGCGGGGGTGCCCGGCGCGCCCGGTGCGCCCGGCGCCGGGGGGTGGTTCCCCGCGTGGACGGGGGCGTCCGCGGCGGCGTCCTCGGCGGGCGAGTCGCCCTTGCGGCGGCTCCGCAGGTACTCGACCACGATGGGGACGACGGACAGCAGCACGATGCCGACCAGGATCTTCTCGATGTGCTGATGCACCAGGTCGATCTGTCCGAGCCCCGCGCCGAGCAGAGTGACGCCCGCACCCCACAGGGTGCCGCCGACGATGTTGAAGATGACGAAGGACCGGTACCGCATCCCGCTGACACCGGCGATGATCGGCGTGAACGTCCGCACGATCGGCACGAACCGGGCCAGCACCAGCGACTTCGGCCCGTGCTTCTCGAAGAACTCGTGCGCCTTCTCGACGTTCTCCTGCTTGAAGAACCGTGAGTCCGGCCGCTTGAAGAGCGTGGGCCCCACCTTCTTGCCGAACATGTATCCGACCTGATCGCCCAGCACGGCGGCGAGCACGATCAGCAGGCACATCAGCCACAGCGGCATGTGCAGCTGGTCGGTCACGATCAGCAGGCCCGTGGTGAACAGCAGCGAGTCGCCGGGCAGGAAGAAGCCGATGAGCAGGCCCGACTCCGCGAAGACGATCGCCAGGATCCCGACCGGGCCGAAGGTCTGGATCAGGAAGTCCGGATCCAGCCAGCTGGGTCCTAGTGCGAGGTTGGTCACGGAAGGCTCCTGATCAGGGGCGCGGGGCTGGATGTCTCCCGGCCGGTGGCCGGCGAGGCGCGGAGACGGCACGCGGGCGGTGTCGGACGCTACACGCTACCAACGCGGGTCCACTCCCCATGCGTTCCCGAGCCACCAGTGCCGGTGCGGTACCCGTGCGCCACGGCCGGGAAGACATCCGCAGCAGCACCGACACCGCGCACACAGCGGCACCGGCAGAACACGCACAGGCGTTCCCTCCGGGCCCGGCGCCCGCTAACTTCCCTCTCACCGAGTCCGCGCGTCCGTATGCCGGACGCTCCGGACCGGAACGCCGAGAGCACCGCAGAGCACAGCACCGCACCTCGGAGCACAGAAAAGCACAGCCCAGCCCAGCTCAGCACCGCAGAGCACCAGAGAGCCCAGAGCACCACACGTCGAACAGCCGTTCCCCGAAAGGACCACGACTGTGTCCGTACCGCTCCGCTCCGCCCGCTCCCCGCACACGCTGCGCAGGAGATCCATGGCGGCGCTCGCCGCCACCGCCCTGGCCACCCCGCTGCTCCTCGCTTCGTCCACGGCAGCCACCGCCACCGAGCCGTCCGCCCCGCGCCCCCTCGCCAAGTCCCCGAAACCGGTCAAGCAGTCCGCGAAAGAGGCCGACAAGCTGGCCAGAAAGCTGGTCCGGCGCACCAGCGGGCGCGGGGCCATGAAGCATCTGACGGCCCTCAGCGCCATCGCCAAGCTCAGCGACGGTCACCGGGGCGCGGGCTCCAAGGGCCACGACCGCTCCGCGCGCTACGCCGGGGCCCTGCTCAAGGCGGCCGGCTACAAGGTCACGTACCAGAAGTTCGAGTTCACCTACCGTGAGACGCTCGCCGAGAAGCTCAAGGTGCTCGGCGAGGACCAGCGTGACGTCCCCATCACGCTGATGACGTACACGAAGAGCACCCCGGAGGGCGGCATCGAGGCGCCCGTCACGGCGGTACCGGTCGACGCCGACGGCTCCAGCGGGTGCGAGGCCGGCGACTACGCCCAGGGCGCGTACGACGACAGGATCGCGCTGATCAAGCGGGGCGGCTGCTCGTTCGCGCAGAAGCAGGCCGCCGCCGCCGACGCGGGCGCGGTCGGCGCGGTGATCTACAACAACGAGGGCGGCGCGCTCAACGGCACCCTCGGCAGCCCGGACGCCGCCCGCATCCCCACCGGCGGCATCACCGAAGCGGACGGCGAAGCACTCGCCGAGCAGGTCGCCGAGGGCCGCTCCTCCGACGTCGTCGTCAATCTGGAGGTGCGGGAGCACCAGGAGCAGCGCACCACCCACAATGTGCTCGCCGAGACACGCGGCGGCGACCCGGACAACACGGTGATGCTCGGCGCCCACCTCGACTCCGTCCCCGAGGGCCCCGGCATCAACGACAACGGCTCCGGCTCGGCAGGCATTCTGGAGGCGGCTCTGCAGCTGGCCAGGGCCGACCACAAGGGCAAGCACGCCAACAAGGTCCGCTTCGCGCTGTGGAGCGCCGAGGAACTGGGCCTGCTCGGCGCCGAGCACTACGTGGAGCAGCTGCCCGCCGCCGAGCGCGCGAAGATCTCGCTCTATCTGAACTTCGACATGATCGCGAGCCCGAACTACGGACTGTTCGCCTACGACGGCGACGACTCGGACAGCACGGGCGCCGGCCCCGGCCCGGAGGGCTCGGCGACGCTGGAGAAGGACCTGGTGGACTTCCTCGCCACCCGCGGCGCGACCACCCAGGGCTCCGACTTCACCGGCCGCTCCGACTACGGTCCGTTCATCGAGGCCGGCATCCCCGCCGGTGGCACGTTCACCGGCGCCGAGGGGATCAAGACCGCCGAGCAGCAGAAGCTGTGGGGCGGCACGGCGGGAGCGGCGTACGACGGCTGCTACCACCAGGCCTGCGACACCCTGAAGAACATCAACACCCGCGCGTTCGATCTCAACGTCAAGGCCATCGCCAACGCGGTCGGTCACTACGCCTGGGACACCAGCGGACTGCCCCACGGCAGTGACCGCCCGGCCGCCGCGCG
This sequence comes from Streptomyces sp. B15, assembly GCF_018070605.1. NCBI lineage: Bacteria > Bacillati > Actinomycetota > Actinomycetes > Kitasatosporales > Streptomycetaceae > Streptomyces > Streptomyces sp. B15. The sequence goes on along the minus strand of NZ_JAGPXJ010000036.1, from coordinate 4,428 downwards.
CCTGACCACCCCCGAGACCGAGGCCGACACCGGCAGCGACTCGGGCTCGGGCTCCGGCTCCGGCTCCGGCTCCGGCTCCGACCCGGCATCCCGCCCGGTCACCGGGCCGTACAAGGGCGCACACCTCATCCGCTGATCCGCCGACCCGTGCAACAACGCGCCCCGTTGTCCACAGCCTGTGGACAACGGGGCGTCGATCGACTGGGCTCGCGACGGGCACACCACCGGGCCCGCAGGCAAGCGCTCTTCACCGTCCACCTACGGCCTGCCCACCTTCTCCCCACTCAACCGGAGATCATCCGGATTGCACCAGCGGCGCAGGGCTGCGCCCGGTACCGGTGGCCCGGTAGGCTTTCCGTGTGATCTTCAAGCGAATCGGAAACGGGCGGCCGTACCCCGACCACGGCCGGGAGAGCACCCGTCAGTGGGCGGATGTGGCCCCGCGCCCGGTGCGCCTTGACCAGCTCGTCACCACCAAGGGCCAGCTCGACCTGGAGACTCTGCTCGCGGAGGATTCGACGTTCTACGGCGACCTGTTCGCCCACGTCGTGAAGTGGCAGGGCGACCTGTACCTGGAGGACGGGCTGCATCGCGCGGTGCGCGCGGCGCTCCAGCAGCGCCAGGTGCTGCACGCCCGCGTCCTCGAACTGGACTGAGCCGCGTCCTCGAACCGGGCCGAAGCAGGCCGAAGCGCACGCTCGGGACACACACATTCCCCCGTTCGGGTACGTGTTTGTAGGCGTATCGAGGAGCCATTGATCATCTAGTAGGCAGTTCAGCCTGCGGCCACTACCCTGCGCACATGAGCATGCTCACTCCCCCAGGGCTGGGCGGGCAGTACCGCATCAGGGGTGACCGTTACCCGCGGATGCGCAGGCCACGCAGGCGGGGGCGGATCATCGCCGCCTCACTCGCCTCGGGGCTGGCCGTCGCGGTACTCGGATGGGGCACGCTCCAGTTCGTCGACATCTTCTCCGGAGGCGACCCCGGCCCCGGCAAGGCCGCCGCCGGCCGCCCGGCCGAACACGCGAAGTGCGCCTCCCCGGCCGCCACCGCGAAGGCCGCCGCCGGCGGCAGGAACGCGGCCGGCGGCGACGGTCTCCCCGAGCCCGGCGAGATCACCGTCAACGTCCTCAACGCCACCTCGCGCAGCGGCCTGGCCAAGGACACCGCCGAGGAGCTGAAGAAGCGCGGCTTCAAGATCGGCAAGGTCGCGAACGCCCCCGCGGAGTTCGATCAGAAGGTCGAAAAGGCGGGCGTCCTCATCGGTGCCCCCGGCGCGACGACGTCGGACCGCCTGCAGGTGCTGGGCACCCAGCTGGAGGACACCAGGACCCGGTACGACGAGCGCGACGGCAAGGACATCGATCTCGTCCTCGGCAAGGGCTTCGAGCGCCTGGCGAAGAAGAAGGCGGCCACTGCGGCCCTCGCCGAGCTGACCGGCTCCTCGCCCCGGCCGGGCAAGTCCGCCCCGGCCTCCGGAGCCACCTGCTGAGCGGCCCCTCTTCCACGGTCACGGCCCGGCCCGCCCGGCGCCCGACCGGACCTCCCTGCCGTGCGGGTCCTCCCGCCCTGCCCGGGGTCCCGCCTTTACCCCTGCCTCGCCCTACCCGGCCGTCCCGTACATCCGGTCGCCGGCGTCGCCCAGGCCCGGCACGATGAAGCCCTGCTCGTTGAGGCGCTCGTCCACCGAGGCGGTCACCACGGTCACCGGCGTACCGGCCAGATCCCGCTCCATGACCTCGACGCCCTCGGGCGCCGCGAGCAGACACAGCGCGGTCACGTCGTCGGCGCCGCGCCGGATCAGCTCCTTGATGGCGGCGACCAGTGTGCCGCCGGTGGCCAGCATCGGGTCCAGCACGTAGACCTGGCGCCCGGACAGGTCGTCGGGCATGCGGTTCGCATACGTCGAGGCCTGCAGGGTGTGCTCGTCGCGGATCATTCCGAGGAAGCCGACCTCGGCCGTCGGCAGCAGCCGCACCATGCCCTCCAGCATGCCGAGGCCGGCCCTGATGATCGGCACCACCAGGGGACGCGGCCGGGAGAGCTGCACGCCGGTGGTCTCGGTCACCGGTGTGGTGATCCCGACCTCCTCGACGCGTACGTCGCGGGTGGCCTCGTACGCGAGCAGCGTCACCAACTCGTCCGCGAGACGGCGGAAGGTCGGTGAGTCGGTGCGCGCGTCGCGCAGGGTGGAGAGCTTGTGCGCGACCAGGGGGTGGTCGACGACGTGGATCCGCATGGTTCGACAGTATCCGAGGCCGCGCACGGTGGAACCCGCCGGTACCCGAAGCGGTGCGCCCTGCTGTCGGCCGCCCACGTCCGCCCTGCGGCCGGTCCACGTCTACCCCTCTTCGCCCGTACGCCCCCAAGTACGCCCCCGCATGCGCCCGTACGCGTCTGTGCAGGCGCGTACACGGGGCACCCGGATACGCCGGGGCGCACTGGCGTACACCGGGCGGACCAGGGAAAGTGGGCAAGTACACCGGAGGTGTGCATATGTCAGAGCCACGTGAGCCCGGGCAGCAGACGCGCCGGCAGCCGGGACAGATCTCCCGGCCCCGTCGGGAAGCGGACTTCCGCGCGGCCCAGGACCGCCGCACGGATACCCGTGCGGATCTCCGCGCGAACCCGCGTACCGACGTCCGCGCAGATCCACGTATCGACGTCCGCAGGGAACCGCGTACCGATGCCCGCCCAGATCTGCGCACGGGTCCGGGCACGGGTCCGCGTCCAGGTCGGGGTCCGGGGCCGGGTCCGGACCTGCGTACGGATTCGCATGTCCGTACGGACCCCGACCACCGCGCGAGCCCCGGCACGGGCACGGACCGCCGCCCGGACGGCGACCGCAGCGGGGACACCGAGCGGCTGCGCCGCCGCGCCCGCTTCCTCCGCGAGCTGAACGAGGCGAAAGAGCTGCGCGAGCGTGTCCACCCGCGCCGCTCACGGGCGGCCCGCAGGCGCCGGCAGGCGCTGCGGATGCGCACGTTCCGCTGGTGAGCCGGAGCCGCGGGAGCAGGCCGGAACAGGGCCGCTGCCAGGTTGCCGCCGCGCCGGGCGGCCCCCGGCCCCCACAGCTGTGAGTCGCAAGATGTCACAGTGAGTCGTCGCAGGCGAGCGCCTGGGTAAACGTTCGGGCAACAGTCGGGGAAACAGCGCGACGACGCACTGTCGAAGACCCTTCGCACGGCGCGGGTTTCTGCCACGATTCCGATGGGGCGGGGGCATGGTCCTCGTCAGCACTCGGGCACATCTTGAATCAGTGGGAGAGTCACGGTGTATTTCGCCGCGCTGCTCGCGCGCACCGAAGACGGGTGGGAAGCGAGCGACACAGAGCTGGACGATGTGGAAACCCTGGCCGACCTGGCCGACCTGGCCCGGGAGGCCACGACAGACGACGAGACGGTGCTGGTCTGCATCGAGCAGGACGGTGAGTGGTTCGGTGTCGTCCGCGTGGACGGCGAGGACGACCCGCGCGTGTTCGTCTCGGACGCGGCGGCGGCGATGCGCAGCTCGTACGGCGAGATACTGCTCTCGGACGAGCTGCTCGGCCGCCAGCCGGAAGACCCGTCGGCCCTCGACCAACTCGTGGACCTGGACGGTACGAAGGAAGGGGAACCGGAGGGCAGCGAGGACGACGACGGAGCGGCCGAACGCGCAGCGGCGACCGAGGCGGAGACCGCCCCCGCGGGGCCGCTGGGCGACGCGGAACTCCTCTCCGACCTCGGGATGGAAGAGAAGGTACTGCTCTCGCTCTCTCCCGAGGACGCACTGAGCGAGGTCGCCGACGCGCTCGGCTGCACAGATGTACTGGAGGCCGTCCGCTGAGCCATCACACCCCAGGCGCGACACTGTCACCATGACCCCCGCGCACGACGACCGGCCGACCGCCGCGTCCCCCCGCCCAGGTCCGGAGATCCCCCCGGACCTGGGCGCCTGCCCCGAGGGCGGCCTCGAAGGCGACCCCGTACGCGACCCCTGGCACGAGCCCATGCGGCTGGCGCTCGCGGAAGCCGCACAGGCGCCCGGGACGGGGGACGTGCCGGTCGGCGCCGTGGTCCTGGGACCGGACGGCGCGGTGCTCGGCCGGGGCCACAACGCCCGTGAGGCGTACGGGGATCCGACGGCGCACGCCGAGATACTCGCCCTGCGCGCCGCCGCCCACACCCTGGGCGGCGGCGACTGGCGGCTGACGGGCTGCACCCTCGTCGTCACCCTGGAGCCGTGCACGATGTGCGCGGGCGCCGCGGTACTCGCCCGGGTCGACCGCGTCGTCTACGGCGCGCTCGACACCAAGGCCGGCGCCGCGGGCTCCCTCTGGGACGCCCTGCGCGACCGCCGCCTCAACCACCGCCCCGAGGTCATCAACGGCGTACTGGCACGCGAGTGCGCCACCCTCCTCACCGACTTCTTCCGCCCCACCGATCC